>NZ_SPQR01000019.1 GCF_004766055.1 Desulfosporosinus sp. Sb-LF
CAACTTCTGTATTGAAGAAGATGATGACTTGCTCATTGTTTCTTTGAAACTCTTGCGAGTTTCTCTCATTGGCTGTCCTTGTTGTTTAGTTTTCAAAGACCATGGTTTAAATTTTGTTTCCAGCACCCGTTTGGGCCGGAATCACATCTTAGCATTTTCAACTCGCGTTGTCAATCACTAATTTGTTTGTTCTGATTGATTAGTTCAAAGGTTTTACACCTTACCTTTTTCAATCGGTTTGCGTCTTTGTGGCGCTTAGTTATAATACCATTTCCTGTTGGTGCTGTCAACTATTATTTACGTATATTCGACTTTTTATTCAACTCGATATCCTAACTCTCTTAGCACCTCATTCCGCAGTTTGAACAGTTGGCTAAAATTCACAACAGATATTTAAACGTAATTCCTCCGATGAATTTAGCGAGATATGATTATTAGCCATCGGCTTCGCAAGATATCGCAGATTAGACAGCTGCTCACACGCATGGATCTCTTCCAAAGCTTATACCACTTTGCGCCTAACGATTGTCCAATAAAGTAAGCTCCTACTAATATAGGATACGTCGTCCACTCCCATCCCAGACCTAATCGTATGCGTAGGAAGATTATAAGTGGTATAGGACAATGAACCGATATAAACCATTGCCAAGAAAATTTTCTAACATTCCCTCTCCAATAGCCAAATGGAATATTGAGTATAATTACCACAGCCGAAACCATAATCCAAACCATATTTCCCACCGTCTTTCTTAAACTAATCCTTGGAGAACCCACTTTAAGATTATCTTTAAATTTATGTTTACGGCGCGCTTACTCACAATATACATAAGTGATAACTCTTTAGAGAGGAGCGTGAGCTTAATGTTTCAGCGGCCGATCATTCTGCTAATCCGCAAAACCTGGGCATTGGGAGCCATTATAGTCCTGGCTATTTCATTAATCGGATTAGGATCATTTAAATTAACCTCGGTATTCTCTTCAGATTTAAAAAACAAAGTGATCGTCATAGATCCTGGACATGGCGGAGCTGACCCTGGCGCACAGAATTCAGGCCTTAAGGAAAAAGACGTAAATTTGGATATATCCTTACGTTTACGTAAAGTTCTGGAGTCAAAGGGGTGCACCGTGATCCTAACTCGTGAGGTGGATAAAGATTTTTTTCTCCCGGGGGCTGTTGTGGGCCGAATGGCCAAACGAGCTGAACTGAACAACAGAATTTCTATAGCTTCTAAAAATAATGCGGATTTATTTATAAGCGTTCATGCCAACAGCTTTCCCCAAAGGAATACATACGGAATGGAAACCTACTACCATCTAAAATCATCAACTGGAAAAGTTCTAGCTGAAGGAATCCAAAGACAGTTAACTCAACTCCAACCCAATAATAAACGCCCAGCTAAAGCTGGCGATTATTATATAATCAAACAAACGAAAATGCCGGCCGTTCTCGTCGAAGTGGGTTTTATTTCTAACCCAAAGGAAAGAAAACTCTTGTTGACTGACCATTACAGGGATTTAGTCGCCGATGCCATTGGTACTGGAATTGTACATTACTTCAATGACCACCCAATGGGTGTCCCCGAGAATTCACCAACTGCCTCTGCGCCAGAAGGTCCCCCATCTGCTACCGAAAACACCTATAAACTCTATTACCCAAATGATACCCTAGAAAGTCTTATCCCTGAAGACCGTGAAATTCATGACTCAATATGGGCAAAATCAGACCTCTCCCAAAAGGCCACCTTTATCTTACGTGAACTTATTCGTGGTCCTCAATCAGGCAAAAGCACCCCAACTATCCCATCAACAACAAAAGTGCTCTCGGTAATCATTCAAAATAACGTCGCTACTATTAACTTTAGTAGAGATATACAGGATCATTTCCCTAGTGGGGCTTTAGAAGAAGATATAACGATTAAATCCATTGTTTGGTCATTGACCCAACTCCCTGGGATTAACGGCGTAAATATACTTATCGATGGCGAATTTGGAGAGTCGCTCGGTGGACACATCCTTTTAGATCATACGTTTGGAACTCAACTGAAAATTGTACAAAATGAAGTTTAATAATTGGTACAGAAAACTAAAAAGTCTGGGATAATCCCAGACTTTTTACGTTAGCAATTAGTATTCACCAGTAAGTTGGCAACAGCCAAGGATGGTCGTTTACTCGATAGTCATAGTCTGTGGTTGCATATAAAATTCAATGTCATAACGTTCGCTTAACCATTTTGCTTTCCAGTCATCCAATAACAGAACAGCATAGTTCTCATCTTTATCCAGCGTTACTGTACTCATGCTGGATTCTGTAAGCAACTTGAGCGTCTTTTCATCCTTTTCAACCCAACGAACAATTTCATAGGGAAGGTGTTGAATATCGACCTTTACCCCGTACTCTTCACGCAAACGATATTCTAACACCTCAAACTGCAATTGCCCGACAACACCGACAATCGGAGCCTCTACTCCCATATGGAGATCTCTAAATACATGAATGGCCCCTTCTTCCTGTAATTCCTGAATTCCTTTAATAAATTGCTTTCGCTTTAAGGCGTTAGCAATATTAATACGGGCAAAATTTTCAGGGCTAAAGAAAGGCATTGCTTCAAACTGTAGTCCATCTTTTTCTGAGAGAACATCCCCAATTCGCAAAGATCCACTATCATGAACCCCGATAATGTCACCTGCAAATGCCTCGTCGAGAATCGTTCGTTCTTGAGCAAACAACAACTGAGGCTGAGCAAGTCGGAGTCTACGATGGGTACGCGTATGAATAACATTCATACCCCGTTCGTAGCGACCAGAACAAATCCGAATAAATGCGATACGATCTCGGTGTTGAGCATTCATGTTAGCTTGTATTTTAAATATATACCCCGAAAAGCTAGGGATCTCAGGGTTCAGCTCACCCATATTAGTGCTTCTGGGTTGCGGGGCTGGTGCTAAGTCAATGAAACTATGCAAAAAATTAGGAACTCCGAAGTTATTGAGCGCACTGCCGAAAAACACAGGCGTTACTTCTCCGCGATCTACCCGCTCCTGGGAGAAGGAATTTCCAGCTAGCTCCAACAGCTCGATTTCCTCGTTAAGCTGTTTCAGCAGAGTTTCTCCGATACCTTCTTGTACATCAGGATCACTGAGAGCGCCAGATATAGGAGGCTTGGCATTTGATTTGGTACTTCCTTCAATAAATCGTTCCACCTGCCCTGTCTGCCGATCGTAAATGCCTTTAAAATCCGGACCCATGCCGATAGGCCAATTCATGGCATATGATTCAACTCCCAGTACTTTTTCTACTTCATCCATTAAATCTAGAGGATCCTTGGCATTACGGTCAAACTTATTAATGAAAGTGAAAATAGGGATTCCACGTTTGCGGCAAACATGAAATAACTTTTTGGTCTGAGTCTCAACCCCTTTGGCAGCATCAATCAGCATCACGGCGCTATCAGCAGCTGTCAAGGTTCGGTAAGTGTCTTCACTGAAATCTTGGTGACCAGGTGTATCTAGGATGTTGATGATGTGTCCTTGATACTTAAACTGCAGAGCACTAGAAGTAATAGAAATACCCCTCTGCCGTTCAAGATCCATCCAGTCCGACGTGGCATAGCGTTCTGCTTTTCTAGCTTTAACGGATCCGGCTTCGCGAATTGCACCTCCAAAGAGTAGCAGTTTTTCCGTCAAGGTTGTTTTCCCTGCATCCGGATGGGAAATGATCGCAAAGGTTCGACGGGCATTAATTTCTTTGTTTAAGTCCGTTTGATTCAATGTTTTTAACTCCTTAGCTTATGTTAGTTATACATTCTATTCAAATTCATTGATCTATGAATATACTAAAAATCAATTATAACACGCAGAAGTGAATAACCTCAAACCTTTTCCTTTCGGTGCAAGCTATTTACACCCAGAAACCCCTTCCTGAAAAGGCAAGATCAACTCTACCACCCTTGAAGTTGGTAATATCAAATGCGCTCTGAGATATTTATCGACACACTCATTTTCAGAAGGAATTAGCCAGCCTCACGTGGAATGTAGGTAAGCAAGCGCATATATAGGAGGATGGTAAACATGTCCTTGTTTCGGATGCTTTATGAAATTCTAAACCAAAATGGCTGGGATTTTGATTTTGACAACAAGAATGAGATCATCAAACTTGATATTAATGGCGTTAACACTAACTTCCATGCTTTCCTTTTGGTTGATGAGGAGCAAGAATCCTTACTTTGCAACACGCATATTGACCAAAAGATCCCCCACTCAAAACGCCTTGAGGTTTGTGATTTCATGAGCCGCGTTAACTATGAACTTGCGAACGGTAATTTTGAAATGGATATGGATAACGGTGAAATTCGATATCGTACATTTCTTGATCTGGCAGATGCAGTACCGTCTAAAGATCAGGTACTAAATATTCTTTGGAATGGTGTACTAGGATTCGACACTTTCTACCCTGGGTTAATGAAACTCGTTTATGGGAATTGTAGTGCGGAAGAGGCAGCCTCTTTCTGCACTGAAGAAGATACTTAAATAATAAACTATCGAAGAGGATACTCAGGAGGAGTGACAAACACATTGTCACTCCTCCTTTTTCTAATTAAAGATATCGTTAATTGATCTACAACAGTTTTCGCTTCCATACGTATGAGCCTATTCGGTCATCGGCACAATATAAATGAGTATCATCAGGAAATGTACTACACTGCCTGCTGCAATAAACAAATGAAATATTTCATGAAAACCAAAACGTTTCGGAAAAAAATCAAAGATTTTAGTGGCGTAAATGATAGCACCCATGGTGTAAACCACTCCGCCAACAGCCATAAGAATAATCGCTCCAAAAGGTAAATTTCTAATAAGTTGTAAGAAGGGAACCAAAGCAATCCAGCCTAACGAGACATAAAAAGCTGATGAAACATAGCGAGGTGCATGGATAAACCAGATTTTTAATGCCATTCCAATTATGGCCAAGGTCCAAACTGCAGTAAGCATTGCCCAGCGCCATGCTCCCTCGAGCCCATAATAAAAAACTGGCGTATAAGAGCCTGCGATTAAAAAGTAAATGGCAATATGATCCACCTTTTTCAAAAGAAGTTCTTTCTGAGGTGTGGTCCGAACCCAATGATAGATAGAGCTGGCCCCATAAAGAGCGATCATACTAATCCCATATATCGTCATAGTAATGAGTTTAGACAAATTGTTTCTACTCAAGAAAATAAGGAAAACAAGTCCCACAATTGCTGCTACAAAGGCAATAAAATGTGTCCATGTGTTTACCGGTTCCTTCATCTTCAAGCTCATTCTTGAGTCCTCCAATTCTCTCACCAATGTCAATCATAGTGTTATTTTAAACCTTGAGTCAGTTAAAATCAACCTTCTTAATGCCTCACGATTAGCTTCCCATAGTGAATAACTCAATATTTACTACCATCCATAAAAGGAAACCTCTCTATATTGTAGTAATAATTACCTGAGTAAGAAAAGTTCCATAACACATAATAAGAATGTTCCAGTACACAAATTTAAAATTTAAAGGAGGGCACCTACCATGGCAGGAGAAAGAAGTACTAACACACCAGCAGCTCAAGGAGCTTCACAACAATTGGATCAATTCAAGTATGAAGTTGCAAACGAAATGGGCCTTCAACTGGGCGGCGATCGTACAAGTCGTGAAAACGGTTCTGTCGGTGGTCAAATGACCAAGCGGATGATTCAATTCGCAGAAGAACATTTAAAAGGTGGAACCAAAATCTAACGTTAACCCAAAAGGGTGACACGGGTTATAGTAAGAGGGATATCTAGGGATATCCCTCTTACTCAATTTAAGGTACAACAACCTTTGCTCAGCTTGCTTCGACTAAAATATTTTCGTGAGGAAATAGTCTAAATAAGGCCAGACGAACGCCAAGCCGAAGGCGACTGCCTAGTGGCACTGATATTCGCCGGCCATGGATCGCAAGTGTCCGTATAGCTAAAGAATGAGCAAAAGGGATCAGCTCGGATTTAATTGTACAAAAAAAGGAGCCTATGCTCCTATTTAATTGTACCGTCTGTTTCCTCTAGGTGTTTCTTCTTCGATGCTAAATGTGCTTTGACATCTTTGATTTGATGTGAAGTAAGTTCTCCAGCGTTTTCTGCTAAAAATTCTTCATTTTTATGGATGTTTCGAAGTGTTAATTCTATTTTCTTTAGGTCCTCATTCTTATCTTTATTGCCATCATTTCTTGGCATGATCATCACCTCAAATTTAGTTTGTCCAAAGATAACATAATCATTCTGACTGTAAAGCGGGATTTTCTGAATAAAATCATCTATACTTTGGTTACAACTATTGTTAAAAATAATCCTAAAACAAGAGATTGCCCCATGAAGTTAAGAAACTATATCTTCCAAAGGGAAACAAGGAAAATTCAGGATGACCTTGAATAAGTTCAAATACTAAAACATCGTGATGCGAGGTGATCCCTTTTGAATAGATTTAAGGAAACTCCCTCTACGGGAAATAAACCTGTCAAGAAATGGACTCGGCGACAAATCTTACGCGCAGGTTTTTGGGGAACAGCAGTCATGGTCAGCGGATTTACCTTGTCTCCGGTAGGGAACGACTTCCGATCTCAATTCGAGCAAACGGAACTTACTCTAGCTTCTATCGATACACGACCAGTCCCTTCAAACTGGTCAGACCTTGATTTCACCCTAACTTGGCTCGGACATGCTAGTTTCCTTCTTAATTTTTATGGTACACGCATCCTGATTGATCCAGCTCTAGAAGAGCGAATTGGCATTACCCCCATAGCCAATTTCACAGTCGGTCTTAAACGCACTCAACCCGCCGCCTTAAGTGTCTCTGAGATTGGACCTGTCGATCTTTTATTACTTTCACACGCCCATACAGACCACTTTGACTATCCAACGTTACGGCAACTTCAGTCCCCCAACACAATAGCTGTTACAGCCAAAAACACATCTCCCTTGTGGCAAAACCTTCGTTTTCAATCCGTTTCTGAAATACACTGGCAAGAAAGCAGAACCTACTCAGGAGTCCAAGTTAAATCAATAGAAGGAAAACATTGGGGAGCACGTTTACCATGGCATAAGGAAATGACTGCTAATAGTTATCTTTTATCTAAAAACGGTGTGAACATTTTCTTCGGAGCAGATACGGGATATAGCCAAAAAATCCTTGACCAATTGTCTGGGATTTCCATTGACCTAGCCATCATGGGGATAGGGGCCTATTCTCCGAAGTCTTTCGAAGCCCGTCATGCGACACCTGAACAAGCTTGGCAAATGGCTGAAGAGATGGGGGCTAAATGGGTCATTCCTATGCATTGGGGCACCTTTCGCCTCTCCCAAGAACCCATGGATGAACCGATTGCTCGCTTCCGTCAAACCGCTGCAGGCCAGATGGAGAAGATAGCACTTCAGAAAATAGGTGCCACATGGGCCCGGCCGCGTTAACTTAACTTCGAATAATAGGAACTTCGATTTATACATTGCAAAAAGAACCGCCTGAGCGGTTCTTTTTGACTAATATTCTACGTTACTGTGAATCAACTAAATTATTTTGAGTCATTTGGTAGTCATATCAATAAAAAAAGACTTATCCCACTACCGAGTAACCGGCCTCTTCAACTGCTTTAACAAGATTTGCGTGGTCAACTTCTCCTGTTACGACAGCTTCTTTGGCCTCGAGATCGACTTTAGCACTTTCTACGCCGGTTACCCCTTGCAACGCTTTTTCAGCTCTCATCTTGCAGTGGTTACACGTCATGCCTTCAATCTTCAAAATAGTTTGGCTCATTCCTTTTCACCTCCTAAATCAGAAGTCAGGGATCAGAGGCCAGAGGCCAGATGAACAATAACTTCATCAAAGTAATAGACTGATTTTCTCCTGAATGTAACTAGAAATTTCGACAAGCATAAGTTAGTATACACATCCTCCCAAGATACACCCAAAAATATTCGAGAGGAAAATCAACGATTAACTAATAACTTTAACCCTTAACTCTCAGCTTTCAACTAACAATTATTCTAACCTTCCAGCTTTTTGTCATACCCTCTCAACATAAGCGAGCTGGTGACGACGGATACGGACGAGAAGGCCATAGCCAGACCAGCCCACTCGGGCGGTAAAAGCTTGCCAGTTAAAGGGTAAAGGGCGCCAGCAGCAATAGGAATACCAATCGTATTGTAAATCAAGGCCCAAAATAGGTTTTGCTTGATTTTACTAAGTGTTTTTCGCCCTAAACGAATCGCTCGCTCAACATCCATGAGATCATTGCGAACTAAAACGACATCCCCAGTTTCCTTGGCTACATCGGTTCCTGAGCCAATGGCAATTCCAACATCGGATTGGGCTAAGGCTGGTGCGTCATTAATTCCATCCCCCACCATTGAGACTTTAAAGCCTTGGTCTTGATACTTTTTAATAATATTTATCTTATCTTGAGGTAAAACTTCGGCCATCACTTCATCGATCCCGACCTGTTCTCCTACCATTTGAGCGACTTTTTTATTGTCCCCAGTGATCATGAAGGTTTTTAACCCTAGCTTATGCAACCGTTCAATAGCCTCTTTTGTGCTTTCTTTAACCACATCGGCTAGGGCGATAAGTCCTATCACCCGACCCCCTAGTGCGATAAAGCTAGTTGTCTTACCCTCTTCAGCCAGGCGCTGAAAGTCCTTTTCTACTCCCTGCACATCCACATGGTTCAAGTTCATCAGCTTAATATTACCGATAAGTAACTGCTGACCTTCATAAGCGCAAGTGACTCCGTAGCCACCCTCTTCCGAATAATTCTCCACCTCTTGGATAACAAGCTGTTCTTTCTTAGCCTTAGCAACAACCGCCTGTGCCAGCGGGTGAATCGAGGGATTTTCACCCGCTCCCGCAATTTTTAGAACATTCTTTTTTGTATAAGAATCATACGGAATGATATCTGTCACCTCAGGAGTTCCTTTGGTCAATGTCCCCGTTTTATCGAACCCAATCACTTGTAAGTGAGCAATTCCCTCAAGTACAGCCGCAGATTTAAATAAAATACCACGGTTTAGCCCTACCCCACTGCCCACCATAATCGCCGTCGGAGTGGCCAGTCCCAATGCACAGGGACAAGCAATAACCAAAACAGCAATCGCAGCCGTGAAGGCAAATATAAACGTACTCTGAAAGGCCAGGTACCAAATCAAAAAGGTAATGACTGAAATTGAAACGACTGTGGGAACAAAATAATTAGAAATTGTATCTGCTAGCCGTTGAATCGGGGGTTTAACCCCTTGGGCATCTTCCACCATTTTAATGATTCCAGAAAGGACGGTATCCTGACCAGTTTTGGTCGTTCTTACCTTAATGCTCCCCGATCGATTAATCGTGGCTCCGATCACAGGGTCGCCCACCTTTTTGTCAACAGGGATGGATTCCCCTGTCAGCATCGCTTCATCGATACTTGCTTGTCCTTCCATGATTTCTCCATCTACAGGTATTCGCTCTCCAGATTTCACGAGGACAAGATCCCCGATTCTCAAATCGGATGCCGCTACTTCTTTTTCTTGTCCATCGACGAGTAAGCGCGCCTTATCAGCCTGTAACTCCAGCAGTCGTTTTAAGGCCTGACCAGCCCGCCCTTTCGCTTTAACCTCCAGATATTTACCGAAACGCACAAAAGTGATCAACAAAGCAGACGTGTCAAAGAAATTGGGGCCCTCGAAAAATAACACCGGGAAGAACATGTGCAACGTCGTCATCAGGCTATACCCATAAGCGGCTGTAATTCCCAAGGCTACCAAAACATCCATATTCGCAGAGCGGTTTTTCAAGGCGTGATAAGCTCCGCGATAAAAGGTCCAACCGGCCGTAAACTGAACAATTGTAGCCAAAGCAAGAATCGTATACATTATGGGTCTGGACATGGGGAGAAACATCAACGGCATAACCGGCGATGAAAAAACCGCACTGAAAATCAGCCAATTACGTTGTTTGACAGCGGTACGATCATCTTGATTTTCGTCCGCAGTTTCAAAAGGAAGATACCCCGCATCTCGCACTTGTTTAAAGATTTCTCGCATATTGACAACACCTGGATCAAACTCCACTGAAACCGACTCACTCGCGAAGTTTACCGCAACGTTTTGTACTCCTTGGGTACCTTTAAGCTTTTTCTCAATCGCTAAGGCACAATTAGCACACGTCATTCCGCCTACTTTAAATTGTTGCTTTCCAGCATTTTGACTTTGTGCAGCATACCCAAGGTCCTTGATCTTAGCAAGGAGAGTTTCCTCCTTCACCACCATAGGATCGAGTTCCACGGTTAGTTTTTCCGAAGCAAAATTTACAGCAACTGATTTAATCCCCGGCATGGACTTCAAACCCTTTTCAATCGTCAAAGCACAATTTGCACAGGTCATGCCACTGATTTTGAACAGCTGTTTTTGGTCTCCTGCAACAGATGTGAGCGCTGTTGCTTCAATCTTCTCTAGAAGTTCTGAACGCACTGAGGTTTCCATGTTACTTTTGTTGCCTGCATTCTTCGGATCTTCCACGCTTACAGGGCATTCCGAGCTTTCGGCGTTTTCCGCGTTTTCCTGTCCTACCTGCACATCGGCCGGTTTTTCCATAGAATAACCGGCTTCCTCAATTTCTTGTCGTATATCCACCAAGTTGACTTGAATCGGATCACAATCAAAAGTGGCCTTCGAATCATCTAAAGACACATGTACATTCTCCATACTTGGGTATTTCTTCAAAATCTTTGTGACGTGATTGACGCAATGTTGACAGGTCATGCCATAGACTTGAATCTCTTTTTTCTCTCGAACTGCTTGTTCTGTCATATATAGTATCCCTCCTTAAGAGCAAATATCTAAGAGCTAAAACTAAACATAGACTTCAGATAGGGCTAAATATTCTTCTAACGATTCATACGAAAAATAGTTTTAAGAACCTCATCAATAACCTGTTCATCTCCACTCTGAAGACGCTCTCTGACGCACGATTTCATATGTTTTTCCAACAGTAATCGTGAAGCCCCATCTAAGGCGGATTGAGCAGAAGAGATCTGGTTCAAAATATCATCGCAATAAACGTGACGTTCGATCATTCCTTTAATTCCCCGAATTTGTCCTTCAATGCGGTTCATCCGCGTTACGAGTTCTTTGATTGTTTTATCGTCATGATGGCTTATCCGCTCTCCAGAATTCTCGCCGTTACTCTGACAAGCTGGACAGGGAAGGGCTTGATTTTCATTCGACTTCATGTAATCACCTCACAATAATATAGTATACCCCCCTATGCTATGTGTCAAGGAAAAGTATACATGGGTGCCACCCCGTGAAAGCAGTTATTCTAAAAGAGAAAAGAAAGGGATTGTCCTTTATATAGAAATAACGTTCTATATAAAAAGACATTCCCTTTCTTTTATAGTGTACCCATTTCCGAAACCTTTACCCTGATCCATTTGTTGATCCTACAGCATTAAGACCCTATCTTAACTGATGTAAGATTCAAGATCTTTTGCTTGATCTTAGGCAAACTTAAGCTTCGGCTTGCAGTTTCCGGCGAACCGCCGTGACTAACTTCCCGGAAGAAACCAACTCTTTAGCCACTTGAATATCTGGATACATGACCCGGTCCTCTCCGAGTGTGCTTACCTTTGTACGAACAAGCTGGTAAGCGCCCTCGCTTCCCTTCCCAAGCTGGAGTTCCTCTTTTCCTTTTCTTAAATCAACACCCTGACAGGCAGCTAGAAGTTCCATAGCCAAAACGTTAACCGTGTTTTCCAAGATACTTCGAGCCTTACGGGCAGCAATCGTTCCCATACTTACATGATCTTCTTGATTTGCCGAGGAAGGAATCGAATCCACACTTGCTGGATGAGCCAAGATTTTATTCTCGGAAACCAGTGAAGCTGCAGAATACTGCACAATCATGAATCCCGAATTTAATCCCCCATCAGCAGTTAAAAACGCTGGTAATCCACTTAAGTTTGGATTAACCAGACGTTCCAAGCGTCGCTCGGAGATATTAGCAAGTTCTGCCACCGCAATTCCCAAAAAGTCCATCGCTAAGGCCACGGGTTGGCCGTGGAAATTCCCGCCCGAGAGTACTTCTCCCTCTTCAGGAAAGATCAAAGGATTATCAGTTGCAGAGTTCATCTCAATCTCCACAACCTTTTTTACATATTCCACAGCATCCCCTGAAGGGCCATGTACTTGGGCAATACAACGTAGGGCGTAAGCATCCTGTACCCTGAGACGTTGTTTTCCGGCCACAAACGTGCTCCCCTCGGTAAGAAGTCGAATTTGTTGGGCCACTTCTATCTGACCAGAATGGGGACGCGCAGCATGGATTTTCGGATCAAACGCATCGTGAATTCCTTCGAGCGCTTCAAAGGTCAAAGCCGCTGTAATATTTGCAGATTCCCATAAAATTTCCGCATCCCAAACGGCGAGAGCTGCAACTGCCGTCATAACTTGGGTCCCGTTGATCAGAGCAAGGCCCTCTTTCCCTTCTAAGATAACTGGCTCTAGTCCCGCTTGAGTTAGTGCCTCCCGACCACTCATTCGACGCCCCTTATAAAACGCTTCCCCCTCACCGATCAAGACCAAAACCATATGGGACAAGGGAGCCAAATCCCCGCTCGCTCCGAGCGAGCCCTTTTCAGGTACAACAGGGACAATACCCGCATTAAGCACCTCAAGCAAGGTTTCCAACGTTGAGAGACGTATGCCAGAAAATCCCTTTGCTAAAGCATTAGCTCTCAGCAGCAAAATCCCTCTGACTACTTCAGATGGCAAGGGCTCACCCACCCCAGTTGCATGACTCATAATGAGATTTCGTTGGAGTTTTTTAGCATCTTCCTTTGAAATCAAGACATTGCTAAACATCCCAAAACCTGTCGTAATTCCATAGACCGTTTTGTTTCCCTCGATTAGGTTGTCGACGTACTCTCTGGATTTCAGGATTTTTTCTTTTGCTGCTGGATTTAAACGTGCTTTGGCACCGTACCGCGCCACCGACACCATTTTTTCAAACGTAAGTGATTCCCCATCTAAGAAAATCTCTAGGTTTTCAGCTAAGACTACGCTCATATTTTCTTCCTCCTTAGAGCAATGAAAAAAGAGGATTAAGCCATAAACTTTCGTCTACAGCTTAGCCCTCTAACATCTAATAGCTCTGAGCATGCCCTGATTTATTGCACTTTACTTAAAATTCTTCAATGAAGGATTTACCTAATCATAAATGATTAATTCCTAATCCACAAACCTCATGTTCATGGCCTTTTATCGGCGCTCCAATCATTCCATACATACCGACCGCAATCCAAAGATCATCTAAATCCTCAAGGGTGCGTGGCCCTTTGACAATGGCAAAGCGAAGTCCTACTGTACGCAGAACATTTCCGAGCTGAAGTGGTCCTCTGCCTAACCCCTGCAGAGCATCGAGAATAGCATGGTAAAGGGCATGTTGGGCTCGATAACGCTCATTCGTAAGGCCCTCGCGTTTCGCTGCAGTTTCAACCGCTGCTATGACCTTTTGTACATCCATAGATCCAACCTTACCCACCGCAACCTCAAAACCCTTGTCTCTGGCATTCGACACATAATCTTCAGTCATACTTCCTTCGGCCATGGCAATAAGTAAGGCCGTTTTCCCTAAGGATGAACAATGTTCCATAATAACCCCCTGGTTCAAACGTGAAGTGAATCTTTTTCACTATGCCAGCTACTGATACTTCACCTAATCCCTGCAACTGACTCTATACTTATCATAAACGAGAACCGCTTAGCCTTCAATATAAATTTTTCAGCTACTTGCTATTTGTTATAGCTTAAATACCCGGTGCCGGCATATCTGGACCGCTGACATGATGACGATGTCCTGCAGAAACCGACGTATAGAAATCCCAATTATGAACATGGTAGTTATTTGGTAACGGAACCGCTGGTCCAGAAACTGCTTTATAATAATGAGAATGTCCCTGTTCATACATTACCCAACTTTCCGAATGATGAACGTGGCTTCCATCCTCAGTCCATATGGCTGGCGCGGTAATGTCTAGACATTGATGGGCATGTTCATGATCACTGGACGTGTGGGTGACACTTCCATGGTTATGAGCAGGATCAGATTTAACGTGTGTATACAATGGAATCCCTCCTTCTTCCCTTAAAACACAAGCTAACTCAACAAGCTCAAAATTCCAATTATGATCCAAGTAGCTATCCATTTTATGCTGAAAGAGTTTCCTCTGTGTTAATTTCCATATTCTTATAATAACCCGCAAAAGGAAAAAGGGAAATAGTGTCGAATTAAATCAGAACAGGGAATAATACCTGTGATATAAAACAGAATGGAGATGATAATTATTAATAGCCTTTTACGCAAAAAATCTATCGAACAGCTCCTGACTGAAACTCAGGGCAAAGCCGCTCTGAAAAAGACACTGGGTGCACTAGATCTTACAATGCTAGGAATTGGAGCGATCATTGGAACGGGTATTTTTGTCCTAACGGGTGTAGCTGCTGCTAAATATGCTGGCCCAGGCCTCATTCTTTCGTTTATTATTTCAGGAATTGCTTGTGCTTTTGCGGCCCTGGTTTACGCAGAGTTTGCTTCGTCTATCCCTGTTGCAGGAAGTGCCTACACTTACAGCTATGTATCACTCGGAGAATTTATGGCTTGGATCATCGGGTGGGACCTAATCCTTGAGTACTTGTTAGCAGCCAGTACCGTGTCAATCGGGTGGTCTGGCTATTTTCAAATGTTGCTCAGTGGTTTCGGAATTCATCTCCCAGTTTGGGCAACTGGCGCTTTAGGTTCTTCCCCAGGAGCCATTTTTAATCTCCCCGCAGTGGTCATTGCTTTGGTAATTACGTTACTACTTTCCATGGGGGTCAAGGAAGCAGCACGTTTTAACAACATTATTGTATTTGTCAAACTTGCAGCGATTATCCTATTCATTGTCGTCGCTTCACGGTATGTTAAGCCTGCCAATTGGACCCCTTTCCTTCCCTTTGGGTTTAAAGGAGTATTAGGAGGGGCAGCCGTTGTATTCTTTGCCTATATCGGATTTGATGCAGTCTCTACTGCAGCTGAAGAAGTCAAGGACCCGAAACGGGATATGCCTATAGGTATTATTGCCTCACTTGTGGTTTGTACCGCGCTCTATATTATTGTTTCCCTGATTTTGACTGGTATAGTTCCCTACCAACAACTGGATGTTGCAGCTCCTGTGGCCTTTGCCCTTAACTATATTCATCAAGACTGGGCAGCTGGAATTATTTCTTTAGGCGCTATTGGTGGTATTACCACAGTCTTACTCGTAATGCTCTATGGTCAGACTCGTGTGTTCTTTGCCATGAGCCGAGACGGTCTGCTACCAAGAATATTTTCGCATGTTCATCCAAAGCATCAAACTCCATTCCTTAGTACCTGGTTGACAGGGATTGTTGTCGCCATCATCGCTGGCGTGACACCCATTAATACCGTTGCAGAACTCGTCAATATTGGAACCCTCTCAGCATTTGTCTTTGTTTCGATGGGAGTCATGGTCTTACGCAAAACCCAGCCAGATCTTCATCGTTCATTTAGAGTTCCCTGGGTACCTCTGGTTCCGATTTTAGCTGCGTTTTTCTGCCTATTTCTAATGTTTCAACTTCCACTTATCACATGGATTCGCTTCGTCGTGTGGCTTGTGATTGGGTTGGCCATCTATTTTGGCTATGGTATCCATCACAGTACCCTCGCGAAGCCTGAATCTAACAATCCATAAGAAACAAGATGAAGCTATAAATAACAACACCGTAAACGATTAAAGAGCTGTGAATGAACTAAAATGTTCGTCACAGCTCTTTAGCAATATTCCACCCGCTATATTACACGGCCTGATTCGCTCGGTCACAACCGAAAGATTAATTGGAAAGATCTTGCTTTTTCAGATTAAACTCTTCGGTGCCAATTTCTCCGAGGGCATATCGTTCACGCAGAATCTTTAAGGCAGGGTCGTTTTGTTTTCTAAGGATTCTAACCTTAGAACGATGACGACGCAAGACGATTAAAGCGATAATAATGACGACCACCATAAAGATCAAGTGACAAGCTAACGGAAGCCAACCCATCCACCCGTTATTCCCATAAGCCCTGAAACCTTGGCCAAATCCACGCATTAGATGACCGCTACCATACATCATAGATCCACCGCCGTGCATCATTTATTACTCCCCCTTTATTCTAATGCCTTTTTTCGTTCATTGAATTCTTCCGAGCTTATCTCCCCACGTGCATAACGTTCTCGGACTATGTCGAGAGCATTTTGATGAGAATTTACCGAACAAAAAGGATGACAACCCGTATGCTTACAATGTAAAAAGGCACCGAAACAAAGCAGAATTATTAAAAAACCAAACATTAAAACGTCCTCTCTTCCATGGTTTATTTCGATTCTTAATTAAGACCTAGGCTTAGTATACACTTGGATTAATAATAAAAGGTGAATTAATTGTGAATTTTACGTTAAGATTACTTAAAGTGCCCGAACATGAAGCCCGGATACTTTTTCTTTGAAAGAAATCTTTAAATTAGCATGTATTGTAGACATGAGAGGATAATTCAGTCTATACTAATGGCTAGTTAAACCTTGAATCGTTCCACTTCATATTGAAGATAGTTGGCGTTTTGTGCCAGAGACTGAGCAGCCGTAGCGATGATTTACATAGTTACCGCCACTTCCTTAGTGGACTCCTCAATATTTCCGGCTGTTTCAGCAGCCATTTCCGAAACTTGCATTACCGTGGATACATAATTCCGCAACATCGCTATATTCTAGGACTTCAACTCTCTGCGTCAAATCTCCTTGAGCCACCTGAATGATTCCTTGTTCCATCACATAGATAGGTTTTTAAAAACGACGATAATTTTTTAATGAAGCAAGTATCCCTATGAGTATGCCGGCAAGAAGAAAACATAGCAATAAGATCACGGATTTTTTCAAATCGAGATGCATGACGAAAGCAATAGCTAATCCCATAGCAGATATCATAGGAACAACCGTCACAATTGTTTTGTTTATATATTTGCCTAAACTGATGTTTCCTTTTATGGACATTCCTTCGCTTCCTTCCATTGATAAACTCCTCTCCTCCCACATAATAAACACACCTACATTGACGGAGACCTGCTCCAGCTACGAATTGACACCTTTTATAAAAAGAAATGTTTATTCATTATCCCACTGGTATAATATTGCATAAGATGTATAAATTAATCGTAATTGGCTATAATGATAGTTATGTATTAAATTATGCATATTGTTTCGCAATAGTAGAATTTTCGATTAGGAGGATAACTATGAATACAGCTCTTAACACAGTTGAAACAGCTACTACGATATTAAACGAAAAAAGGCCTGAAAATCTCTCTTATTCATACCGTGTCGTTTGTGAGCGCTGCCACAAAACTATATTTTTTTCTGGTCAAGATGATGCAGAAATTTTCCCTATCCTCTGTGATGAATGTACACTATCGACATTTGATTTTCCTGAAAAATAAATGTCGATAGTGTACATTGTATAGCCGAATAGGCCATGTCTTGCTAGACAATGGCCTATTTTTATGTCTTTTTATTCTATAGATGTTTATTGCTTTCCCGCCAAATGTTTAACTTCTGTGCTTCGAGAATTAATTCCTCTCGGAAATCTGGATGGGCAATGCTGATTAACTTTTCTGCTCTTTGCCAAATAGTTTGCCCTTTAAGGTTGACCTTCCCATACTCTGTCACAACATATTGCACCGTGGAACGGGTATCCGTCACTACTGCACCGTGCGTTAACAGGGGATTTATCCGGGAATGAACCTTTCCATCTGGATCAGTATACGTGGAAGCCATACACATGAAACTTTTCCCGCCCTTAGAATTATAGGCCGCATCCACGAAATCTAATTGTCCACCAGCACCGCTGATCATGCGAGATCCAATTGATTCAGAACACACTTGACCAGTAAGGTCAATTTCGAGAGCATTATTGATCGAAACAACATTATTATTGAGACTGGCAATTACACGATCATTGGTGTAATCCACGGGATAACCTGCCAGTTGTGGATTATTATCAATAAAATCATAGAGCTTTTGAGTTCCTCCAGCAAAGGTATAGACAATCCGGCCAGGATCGATTTGTTTTTTCATACCTGAAATGCGTCCTGCTTCCATCATATCCACGAAACTATCGACAAGTATCTCCGTATGAACCCCTAAGTCTTTCAGGTCGGACTGAGCAATCATTTGCCCCAAGGCATTTGGCATCGAGCCAATTCCAAGTTGCAAACAATCTCCATTATTAATATCCTTGAGAACAAATTCTGCAATTTTTCGATCCACGTCATTTGGATCTTCGGAAGGAACCTGCGGCATTCCTGTATGCCCACCCTCAACAATGTAATCAACTTCAGAAACATGAAGAAAATTTCCATACCCTCCGTGGGCGATAGACATATCCTCATTGACCTCGACGATAATAATTTTGGTCTTGTCAGCCGCCGATCGATAATGAGAAATCGTAGGCCCCAGATTGAAATTACCATGCCTATCCATAGGACTCACTTGAACCATCATAACATCAACGCGTACATTCTCACGAATATAGCGTGGAACTTCAGAGTACTTTAGCGGAATATAAAAGGCTCTTCCCATTTCAAGATATTTACGATCAATTGCACTGAGGTGAACACAATTCCAGGTAAAGTGCTCTCCCTTAGGATCCGCTTTAATTACAGCATGGGGGCGCATTGAAACTCCAGCAAGAAGTTGAATGTCATGAAGTTCAGGAGTACGTGCAGCCAAGGCCCGGTCTAAGATCGGCAAAGTGTTCGCACCATAAGAGTACATAATCCAATCCCCGTTTTTGACAACGCTTACCGCTCTCTCTGGAGAAACGAGCTTACTTTGGTATTCTTTTACCCATTCTGCCATCTTCCTCTTCCTCCTCATTTCTCTTGAACTCTAACTTCAGTCCTGACCCACCACATTTTTCTTTACTAGTCCAACAAATTTATACTACTCTCAAACAAACTCACCCGAACTTCTATATTATAGAGAAATTCCTCAACCTGAATCTCTGTTCGTTAATGTAAGCACTCATGTTAGCGAAATTCTCGCCATCATGAGCGCCTACATTAACGGAATCACACGCACTCAATTCACAAGATGCACAGCATCATTCTATCTCTAACCAGAAACTGGGGAGGCTTTACTAAGTGTACACGTCAGTGGAGTTCACGATACAGGGAGCCCTAATTCTAAAGCATTGTCACGCCGTGCCGTGGTTCACTTATTGCTCTATCCAGAGGTAGGCGCGATAACCTTAGCATCCACGAGCCAGTAAATGGAACTCGTGTGAACATGCAAAGACTCCCTAGTTTCACCGCCGGCTTAGCGAGTCGGATATTCGCCCTTCGCGATGACATATTTAGCAATTTCGTGGCGTAACCCAATCATATCCACAACGGGGCGACGAATGAGCTTGCGCATGCCTGCCAAAACAGTGCTGAGAGAATCTCCTTTTTCAACTGCACAAAGTACTTCTTTGGCTTGTTGCTCCAGGATATTAAAAGCTGCAAAGGTTCCTAGGGTTGCCGCCTTCTCAACGAACACTTTATGATCATCAGATACGTCAAGGGTTTGAACCTTCTGGGCCCGGAGAACGGCACTTTCCATTGAGTAAACTTGGAGCACCATTTCAGCCAGTCCCATCAGAACATATTGATTGTCTTTCAAGCCAGCACCCAAGTTTTGAGCGGCAAGTCCAGCTGCCATCAAGACTAGTTTTTTTGCGTTTTGAGTTATTTTGTTGAATCCCGCCAATCCTTCTTCAAGACTACCACTAACGGAGAGTAGGTCTTTGCTAACAGCTTTAGCGGCTTGGAGTAGTGGGAGTTCACCAGTCATAGCCCGTTTTAGGAGAGTTCCAGGTACGAGTAGACGGTTGATTTCATTGGTTCCTTCAAAGAGTCGATTAATGCGAGAATCCCGGTACATACGTTCAATCGGATATTCCCGAATATAACCATATCCGCCATGAATCTGAACCCCTTCGTCCACGGCAAAATCCAGGACTTCAGAAGCAAGGACTTTGTTAAGTGAGCATTCAATAGCGTACTCTTCTAACGCCTTACCTGCCTCTTTACGGCAGTCACCAGTCAGATCTAGCCCATGGAACCCGTTCTCCATGAGCCCAGCAGTACGATAAACGACACTCTCTGCCATATAGGTCTGGGTAGCTATTTCTCCGATCTTGCCTTGAATCGCTCCAAATTTATCTAGCGTAACTCCAAATTGCTTGCGCTCGGAAGCATATTTTAAGGATGTCTCCAATACGACTTGAGCACTTCCAATTGCACCAGCGGCCAATTTAAAGCGTCCGACATTAAGAATGTTGAATGCAACCACATGCCCACGTCCAAGTTCGCCCACTACATTTTCTACGGGGACCATGACGTCCTCTAGGATGACTTGACGCGTGGAAGACCCTTTTATCCCTAATTTTTTCTCTTCTGGTCCTAATGAGAGCCCTTTCATGTCACGTTCAACAATGAAATTGGTCATTTTTCCATCAACTTTAGCATAGACGAGGAAGATATCGGCAAAACCAGCATTGGTGATAAATTGCTTTGTTCCGTTCAGACAATAATGGGTTCCTTCTGCATTAAGTACAGCAGTGGCTTTGGCACCTAATGCATCTGATCCCGAACCGGGCTCAGTCAAGCAATAGGCGGCAATCGTTTCACCAGTCGCTAAACCTGGCAGATATTTGGCCTTTTGCTCTGGGGTTCCGAAATAAACGATTGGCAATGTCCCAATCCCTGTATGCGCAGCATAAGCAACCGCAAACGGCCCCCCTCGAGGAACTTCCTCACCAACCACGACAGTGGAAGCCTTATCCATGCCAAGTCCACTAAATTCTTCCGGAACTTCAAGGCCCAGTAAGCCCAGTTCTCCAGCTTTACGCATACATTCTCGGACTACACCTTCTTCTTGTTCTTCCATTTCCTCAATTTTAGGAGCAACTTCTTTTTCCATAAAGTTATGCGCCATCCGTTTGAGTTGCAAGTGGTCGTCATTAATTTCCTCACGGACAAAAATTTGTTCTGGGGTAACTTCGGCGAGTAAAAATCCTCCACCACGTACTGCTAAATCCATAGTATTATCCTCCTCATATTCGATTCGACGTTCGAGACACTTGATTACACATTTAGCATTATCGACATTCGATCTTGATGAAGACGTTCGAAGTTCGAGCTCAACAAACTTCGAACATCAAACACGAACCTTGCACTTCGTGCCTCTTCCCACAAATATATCTCTTCCCCCTCGTCCCCCAACGAGAAACTAAGGAGGCTTTGTTAAGTGAACACGCGCACGTCAGTGGTTACTGTAGGGCGAGTAAACGGAACTCGAGTTAACGTGCAAAGACCCTTTAATTTCACTAGAGCAACTCGTACACGCCTGCGGCCCCCATGCCGCCACCGATGCACATGGTCACTATGCCGTATCTTAAGGACCGTTTTTTCATTTCATGGATTAAGGTTGCTGTGAGCTTAGCCCCCGTACAGCCTAGTGGATGTCCGAAGGCAATCGCTCCGCCGTTAACATTGACTTTTGCTGGGTCTATATTCAGAGTTTTAATGATCGCCAACGATTGTGAGGCAAACGCCTCGTTCAATTCGAATAAATCGATTTGGTCTAGGGTCAGTCCGACTTGCTTCAAAACTTTTGGTATAGCCTTGATTGGTCCAATACCCATCAGTTCGGGCTCTACACCAGCTACGGCAAAACCGCGCCAGACAGCAACAGGCTTGAGATCAAGGGCTTTAACTTTTTGTTCCGACATGAGCAAAGTCATGGCTGCGCCGTCACTGGTCTGAGACGAGTTTCCTGCCGTGACTGATCCGCCGTTCAAGAAGGCAGGCTTGAGTTTTGCCAATGATTCTAGTGTGGTCTCTGGACGAATCCCCTCATCTTTGGTGAACCATTTTTCACCTGGCTTGCCCCAACTGGGGATCAACACGGGTACAATCTCCGCATCGAAGCGTCCACTGCTTTGTGCTGCATAAGCTTTTTGATGGCTTGCGACGGCAAAAGCGTCTTGTTGATCACGGGTTACTTCATATTTTTTGGCCACATTTTCAGCGGTGATACCCATGGAGAGATAGACTTCGGGGGCATTGGCGATCATGTAAGGATTGGGTGCTGGCTTAGCTCCGCCCATGGGAACCATGGACATACTCTCTGCCCCACCTGCCAGCATGACATCCGCTTCGCCTAGGCGAATTCGATCCGCCGCCATAGAAATGGCCTGGAGCCCTGAAGAGCAAAATCGATTGATAGTCACGCCGGGGACGTCGAAAGGAAGACCAGCGCGTAGAGCCATGACTTTAGCCAAGTTCATACCCTGTTCTCCTTCAGGGAAGGAACATCCTATGACACAGTCTTCGATTTCATTGGCTTGGAGTGTTGGAACCCTTTTGAGGATATCCTGGATAACGTAGGCTCCCAAATCATCTGGACGTACTTGCGCCAAGCTCCCTTTGACCGATTTTCCAATGGCTGTCCGCTTGGTTTCTATAATGTAGGCGTCTTGCATGCTTTTCCCCCCTAATTCCGTAATGGCTTGCCTTTGGCGAGCATATGGCGGATACGATCTTGGGTCTTTGGTTCTCCAACTAAACTCATAAAGGCTTCTCGTTCAAGGTCTAAGAGATATTGTTCATCGACGAGCGTTCCAGCTGGTCGATCCCCGCCAGTAATGGCATAGGCGAGTTTGTTGCCCATATGCCGATCATAGTCAGAGATGTAGTTCCCTTCGTGCATTCCGTACAGGGCGAGTTCCAAGGTAGCGCGGACGCCAGCGCCTCCCATTTTGACTTTTGTCTTTAAGTTAGGTCTAAAGTTACGAGCTAAGTCGATAACTCGCGCTTTAGCATCCAGAATTATATGTTCTGGGTTCATGCTGTAACGATCATGATCACGCAAGTAACCGAGCTGTCGTGCTTTTTCGGCACTAGTCGAGACATGGGCCATAGCGATAGCTTCAAATCGTTTGGCAAAGAAGTAATCTGGGGCTACTTGCACGCCAGGAAGAACTCCTTCCATGGCTCGCATTGCCATCTCTTTGGTTCCGCCCCCGCCTGGTATTAAGCCTACACCCATTTCAACGAGGCCCATGTAGGTTTCTGAGGAGGCTTGTATGGCATGAGAGTGGAGGCAAATTTCCGCTCCTCCCCCGAGGGTCATTCCGAACGGTGCTGCTACAACAGGTTTTTTGGCATATTTCAGGGCCATGGTTCCGTTCTGGAATTCACGGACCATGAGATCGAGGTCATCCCAGTTTTCATCTTCAGCTTCTAAGAGAATCTGCATAAGGTTGGCGCCGACGCAGAAATTTTTTCCTTGATTGCCAATCACCAAGCCTAGATAGTTTTTGTCGACTTCGGCCAAGGATTTATGGATCATATTCAGGATGTCTGCGCCGATGGAATTGTTCGGGGAGTGGAATTCAAGACAGGCCACTCCGTCACCGAGATCAACTAGGCTTGCTCCGGCATTGCTGGTGATAACTTTGCCTGCTTTATGGGCCTGTTTTAAAGAAAAAGCATAGGGACTGACAGGTTTTTGGCGATAGTCTCCGTCTTCATAGTAAGAGAGCTGTCCAGTTTCTGTCTTCTGATAGAATCGCTCATGCCCTTTGGCGAGCAATTCTTCCACTAATGGAGGTAAGGTGCCCCCTTCTGCGACGATTCGAGCAGCAATCGCTTTGACGCCTAGGGCATCCCAAAGTTCAAAGGGACCCATTTGCCAGTTGAAACCCCAGCGCATGCCCTCATCGATTCCGGTGATGTTGTCTGCGATGTCCTTAGCTAGGGTGGCGGCATAGAGCAAAACGGGTTTTAAGACATTCCATGAAAACTCAGCTCCAGCATCTTTGCCGTTTACTAAGGTTCGAATTTTATCCGTGAGGCCCCCGGCTGCTTTGGCCCTATCGAGGGAAGCGAATTTGACGCTCTTTTTTGGCACATAGGTCATGGTTTGTGGATCGAGAACTTCTACAATTTTGCCTTGAGGTCCTTTGGACTTTTTGTAAAAACCTTGCTTAGTTTTGTCACCCAACCAGCCATTTTTCAGCATGGTTTGCATAAATTCGAGTAAGGCAAAGTTGTCCTTTTCAGCAGGAACTCCTACGGCGACAGTGTTGGCTGTATGGATAAAAGTATCTAAGCCGACAAGGTCAACGGTTCGGAATGAGGCGCTTTTTGGGCGTCCCATGACAGGGCCTGTTAAGGCATCGACTTCGTCAACTGATAGGCCGGAACGCATCATTTCTTGAAGAGTCACGGCTAAGCCGTAGACACCAATCCTGTTGGCGATGAAATTAGGCGTATCTTTGGCTAAGATAACCCCTTTGCCCAAAACCCTCTCGCCAAATTCACAAAGGGATTTGAGAACATCAGGATCGGTATTGGGTCCAGGGATGACTTCTAGAAGTTTCATGTAACGTGGAGGATTAAAGAAGTGTGTCCCCAAGAAATACTGGGTAAAGCTCTCTGGAAGCCCTTCTACCATGGATTTTAGAGAGATTCCAGAGGTGTTGGAACTAACAATCGTACCTGGACGAACTTGGGCTGCTATTTTTCTGAAGAGATCAACTTTTATGTCTAGGCGTTCAACGACAACTTCTATAACCCAATCCACTTCGCTTAAGCGTACTAAATCATCGTTTAAATTTCCAACCTCAATCCGCTCCGCAAACTCCGGAACTAACAATGGGGCAGGATTCATTTTCTTTAGATTCCCCTTATTGGTTTCCGCAATGCTATTTCGCACCTTTCGATCCTCTAGTGTCAATCCGGCTGCTTCTTCTTTCGCCGTCAGTTTGGTAGGGACAATATCCAACAACAGGCTCGGGATTCCCGCATTGGCTAAATGCGCTGCGATGGTACTTCCCATCACACCTGACCCTATTACCGCTACTTTATGAATCTGCATTTCCATCCTCCTCTCGTTTCTGTTGGGCAACACGTTGAACTTCCTCGTTCGCTTGTTTCTTTAACCGTAGTGCGCCTTCGAACAACGCTAACATCGGCTCTACTTCACTAACGAAGGTTCGTGGGTTATGGGCCATTACCCAATCGGTTGTGGCCTCATCTAAGGACCCAAAGATCATCTGACGAGCTACCTTTATATCTTGGCGGGGAACTTCCTTACGTTCTATACCTTGCCGGATCACCTCCTCTATCAGGCTATAATAGTCCAATAAGGGACCATTGATGGCTAACCGCACACTCGGATCGGATTGCCTAAGTTCTAATTGAGTGACGATTGCCAATAACCGGTTTTGCTCCATATAGGAAAAATGTGCTTTTACAATCGTCCGTAAGCACGCTTCCGTTGTCTCACAATGCGAGAGTTCACGGCGCATACTGCTGATAAAATCACCCATACGATGCTGAAAAACCTGTATAAGGACTTCCTCTTTGTTTTTAAAGTATAAATAGATTGTGCCATCTGCTACTCCCGCTAAACGAGCAATTTTAGATACCGGGCATTGGTGGAATCCAGATTCTGCAAAAGCTTCAATAGCAGCATTGAGAATCCGTTCAAATTTACCCTTGCTCGGCGCTTCCATGGAATCAACACTCCTTAAATAACCAATTAATGAGATAAACTTTTTCTTGAATGAATACCCATTCAGTGATATCATCATATCACAGGCAGGCTGTGAAATAAATAGATTTTTCTAAATTTAATACAATAATTTATATTATTCCATCTTTTAGATTGAATAACCCCTCTGGTTTTTTTCTTGTCCCATAACCTATTGACTTCGTGTAGTGATGTTAACTTGACAATGATCGTTGCTAACGTATGATAGAATTACTACGCTACAATGGAAAGGACGAGCATGGATGAAAGTCAAAATTTTCAGTTCCCCGGATACTCGTATTTTGGATAAAGAAATTAATCAATGGTTAGAGGACAACAGCTGGCTGAAGGTGGTCAACATTACCCAAAGCACGGGCACTGCAACCGTCGTTTCCATTTGGTACAACGAACCCAGTGTACCGATACTTGGGTAATCCCTCAATATCCATGGATTATAGAGAAGAGAAGCAATAGGCCGTTAAACGTCTATAGCTTCTCTTTTTAATTTAAATCAAGGCTCTGAGATCCGCATCAAAACCTACTTTATTTGGAAATACTAGGCTTACACCGTAAAGAACAGAGTCATTTTACGAAGGGATGGTATTTTATGAAGGTTTCCCTCTTCGCTACCTGTCTTGCTAATGCCTTCTATCCGGAAGTGGATCTAACGATGGCAAAAATACTAAAGCACCTGGGGCATTCTGTTGATGTTCCTGAGGGGCAAGCCTGCTGCGGACAAATAGCGTTTAATTCTGGTTATGTCTCTGACGCTCGACAAGTCGCTCGTACACTCATTGATTCCTTTGAACACAGCGAAGTTGTGGTAGGCCCCAGTGGCTCCTGCATTGCAATGATCCATGACTATTACCCCACACTTTTCGAGAAGGAACCAGTTTATCTCAAAAAAGCCCATGATCTTATTCATAAGAGTTATGAATTTACTCAATTCATTGTTGACGTCTTAAAGCAACCGGATTTGGGTGCCAGTTATTCCGCAAAAGCTACCTACCATCCATCGTGTCACGCGACCCGACTTTTGGGGATTAGAGAAGCTCCCTTAACACTGCTAGAACACGTGAAAGGATTAGAACTTCTCCCCTTGCCCGAGGCGCAACTTTGTTGTGGATTTGGCGGAACGTTCTCAGTGAAGATGCCTAAGATTTCAGAAGCGATGGTTGCCGAGAAAGCACAACATGTTCTCGAATCCGGGGCAGATTTACTCCTTGGACTCGATATGGGCTGTCTCATGAATATTTCGGGATACCTCGAAAAAATTAAGAAACCTGTTAAAACCATGCACATTATTCAATTGCTTGGGGAGGGAATGAAGTCATGAGCATGTACAACCCCACCATTGATCAACGCGTGGATAAGGCTCTCGCTAATGACTTCTTGCGACAAGCTACACGCAGGGCGACAGATCGTTTACGGAACCAAAAACTTAAAGCAGCTGAGGATTTAGGAGATTGGGAAGAGTGGCGTGAAACAGGGGAAGCGATTCGTACCCAAGTAATTGCTAATCTGGACTATTATTTACAACAACTGATCCGCCAAATCGAAAAACACGGGGGGCATGTGCATCTTGCCAAGACCCCAGAAGATGCAGTGGCCATCGTTCGCAACATTGTGCGTGACCATGACGCAAAAAATGTGATTAAATCCAAATCCATGATCTCGGAAGAGATCCACCTCAATCACGCTTTGGAAGAGGACGGCATCACCGTCACAGAAACAGACCTTGGAGAATACATCATCCAAATAGCCGGTGAGCCCCCCTCACATATCATTGTCCCAGCGATGCACAAAAACCGTCAGCAAGTAGCGGATTTGTTCGAACCTATTGCAGGACATGCCTTAAGTTCTGACACCCCCACACTCACACGTTTCGTTCGCACCCAAATGCGTGAACGCTTTCTTCAAGGGGATATCGGCATCACTGGCTGCAACTTTGCAGTGGCCAATACGGGCAGTATCGTCATGGTTACCAATGAAGGAAATGGACGTATGGTAAGTACCCTACCCAATGTTCAAATTACTCTTATGGGCATGGAGCGCATTGTCCCTTCGTTTCGGGAACTCGACGTTTTGCTCAATCTCCTAGCACGGAGCGCGACCGGGCAGCGGCTCTCTAGCTATACGTCGATTATCACGCCTCCAAGGCAAACCTCGGATTCTGATGGTCCGGAGGAATTCCACCTTGTGATGCTAGACCACAACCGCTCAGAAATTTTAGGAGACAAAACCTTTCATAAAGCCTTAAATTGTATCCGTTGTGGAGCATGTTTCAATGTTTGCCCAGTCTACCGCCAAATCGGTGGGCATGCCTACGGCTCTGTCTATTCTGGTCCGATCGGAGCCGTGATCACGCCGCTGTTAGAAAAAGATTGGGAAACATGGGGACATCTGCCGTACTTCTCCTCGCTCTGTGGTGCTTGCAGTGAAGCCTGCCCCGTCCGAATCCCTCTGCACGACTTACTCGTGAAACTTCGGGAACGCAAAACCACTACAGGACATACTCCCAAAGTCGAACAACAGATTTTCCGTGCCTATCGCTACCTCTTTACACACGAAAAAACCCTCCGAAGCGCCCTGCGTTTAGGAACTCATTTACAACGACCGTTCGTCCGCAACAACCGAATAGTTACAGGACCTCCGCCCCTCTCCAATTGGACGAATAGCCGCACACTTCCCAAAGTAGCTCGCAAACCCTTCATGCAAGTCTGGGCAGAATTACAACGAAATGGAAAATCACCTAAATAAGGTTTACTAGAGTATACGAGGTGAAAGGTATGACACACCCTCAAGATTTTATCAGCGAACTCGCGGCAAAGTTAGGCCGTTCAACACCCACAAATCCCCCTGAACTGGTTCCGATCAATCTTCCGATGTATCAGCTACCTAACCAAGAGGAACGGACCGCCATCTTTCTTCAGAACTGGCAGGCCTTAGGTGGAAAGGGAACTGTCGTAAAATCAACGGAGGATATTATCCAGGCGTTGAAAAATTGGTTTAGCGAACCTTCCGTAGATTTACTTAGAAATCAAGCCATTGTCGCCTGGGATGCCCTTCCAGAAATCGTTGAAGCAGCGTTTACATCTTTAAATTGGAGCTTGACGCGTTATTCCCAAGCTGCGGCAAACCCACGTGACCGCTATCTCCTTGCTGCTCAGGCTGAATTGGGGGTCACAGGTGCAGACTTAGGAGTCGCTCTATCCGGCACACTCGTGATCAAAAGTGAGCCTCATAGAGGACGGACGGTCAGCCTTCTTCCTCCACGTCATTTAGCGTTCATTGAAGCTTCCAAGCTACGAGATAACCTCTTTGAGGTCCTTGATGAACTCTCTGAAATCGGAGACGCACTTCCTGCTGCAATCGAGTTCATCACCGGACCCAGTAGAACCTCCGATATTGAAATGGATCTTTCCATTGGAGTCCACGGTCCGATTGAAGTTTATGTCCTCATCATTGAGGACTAGACCGCGTCATCAGACAACGCTAATAATAGCGTTGTGTTGTGATTGAAAGACCTGCAACTAACTACGCTTAGGCGATCAAATATGATCCCACTAATTTTAGACACTAAGAAATCTCGGGATAACCCGAGATTTTTAGTGTCTAATCATTTACTTCTCAAGTTCGTTAGAAAATATCCTATATACTGGAATCAACGGGTTACTTCAAATCAAGTACTCTATATGAGCCTGAGGAAAGAAATCCTCAACTTGAGCTCTAAAAAACGTTTTCAACTCTTCCATCTCATCTGGATGATAAATATATTTTCCATACCCGAACTGCCCATATTTATACTTCCGAGCATCTTCATCCATGGGCAAGGATGACTGGGGAAAAACCTCTAAGATATTCGTTTTAGCCCTGGCTGTAAACCGATGCGAAATAAATTCGAGCGAAAGTTGTTCTGAGGACCACCCACAAGGTGCACTCTTAGCCAACTTCTCTGCTAAATGTTCGAATAAACGCTTATAATCCTTCTGCCAGCCGTCAAAACGAACGATCGGCGCAATAATGAACCCCAGTGGATACTCGGCCTTCAGCACTTTCGCCGCAGCTTCGATCCGTTCGTTGGGAGGAGGAGTGGCATGTTCATACTTACGTACCACCTCATCACAATTCAAACTAAAGCGAAACCGTGTATGCCCTTCATGTCTCGCATCGAGTAAACTATCGACATCCGTAAACTTAGTAACAAAACGAAAACGGCCGTTCGACTCTTGACCAAAAAATTCGATAACTTGCTTCAAGGCCCCCGAATATTGCTCCACAGGAAGCGGATCTGACGTGGCGGCGCCCTCGAACTGAGTGATCTCCGGAAGCCTTTCCTGAATCAGTTTTGAGGCGACGCCTAAGATCTGACCTAGGTTCACATAAACACGCACATAAGGTTTTTTTCCCAAGGTTGTCGCTAAATAACAATATTCGCACATGCCAGGACAACTAGTAACGAGGGGCAACTGGTAATGGGCCGATGGTTTACACGATTGAAACGCTTCGTTGCGACGCACTCCGATCACTAACGTTCGCTTAGCTTCGCGGTATGCTTCAGCAGCGTCTTTACCTGGAATCCCAGTTACCCGATTGTGGGATGCAGTGGGAGAAATGGGGATCCCCATGTGCTGAAAACGCTCGACTAAGCTTTTCCCCAGAGGATAGTCGAGTGCACCTGGCTCGTAATACACGCGAGTAGGTATGAATTCCTTTGACATCTTCATTCACCTCGGGATTAGGTTGCCCTGAGGAAACAAAACTAAAACTTACCTGATTTAAAAATAGAGATAAACAGCCAAAGCAACATAAGTGTAGCCATCCCAAACCCTATTTCAATAGCAGGCACCTGCCAAAGTAAGATGGGCTGACTGCTCAATGCCGAAGCTATAATTAGGCCCATCATCACAATACTAAAGGAGAGCAAAACAATACTAAAGGAAATCTGATTCGTGATGCGATCCAGCTTTCTAAGAAAAATATCAAGTTCTGGAACACTAACTTCTAAGTGAATACGGCCTCGCAGTAGATCTCGCATTAAATCCTTCATTTGCTTCGGAAGATCCACTAGAAGATCACTATAATCCGAGATATTATGCCAGACCCTCCCTGCCATCGCACTTGGGCGGTAACGCTCCTTGAGGAGTCTGATGCCAAACGGTTCGGCCATATCCATGATGCTAAGTTGAGGATCCAATTTTTCCACAATTCCTTCTAAAATCAGCAAGCACTTTGCCACCATCGTGAAATCTGAGGGAATGCGGATCTGATGACGAAAAGCGACTTTAAATAGGTCACTAATCGCCTCACCCAGACTAATGCGACTCATAGGAACATCCATATACTTTTCCCTTAATTCATCCACATCGGTGCTAAGAAGCGCTAGATTAACACCATCCGGGACAATGCCTATTCTTAAGACTGCTTTAATCATACTTTCTGTATTCTGGCGCATCATAGCGATGACCAGGGAAGCAAAATTATGTTTCATCTCTAAAGTGAGTCTTCCAACCATGCCAAAATCGATGAACGATATCACACCCCCGGATAACAGAAAGATATTTCCTGGATGTGGGTCAGCATGGAAAAACCCTTCGATTAAAACCTGATGGAAGAGAGCCTGCACAAGCTGCTCTGCAATGGTTTTTCGGTCATACCCCTTTTCTTCTAGAGCATCAAACTGATTAAGCTTCAGCCCTTGGACAAACTCCATCGTGAGAACGGTTCGAGTTGAGTAATCCCAAAATATCGTAGGAATGTGAATCGTCTTATCATTTCTAAACTGCTTAGCGATCTTCTCAGCATTTCTAGCTTCGATGGTATAATCCAGCTCATTGCGCAGCGACTTGGCGAACTCTTCAACAACATCTCGTAATTGAAGACGTTCCATCCGTTCCATGCGGTGTTCCGCAAGCGTCGCCAAATCCAGTAGGATTTCCAAGTCTGTTTCAATCATGGCCTTAATTTGGGGGCGCTGCACCTTTACGGCAACTACTTCTCCCGTTCGCAACTGGGCACGATGAACCTGTCCAATCGAAGCCGCCGCGATTACATCCTTATCAAACGAAGAAAAGATCTCCTCCAAAGGGGAGCCTAGTTCTTCTTCAATAATTTTACGTACTTCCTCGAAGGAAAAGGAAGGAACGTTATCTTGTAATTTTTCAAGTTCACGTAGAATATCCTCTGGAATGACATCAGCCCGAGTGCTGGCAATCTGCCCGATCTTGACATAAGTAGGGCCCAGTTCCTCAATGACTTGCCGTATCCGTTCACCGACCGTCATAGGGTCAATATGTTCCATATCCGTGAATAGCCGTTTAGGCAAAGAAAGCATATGTAGAAGCCCTATCTCCTCCACGAAATAACCAAACCCGTGGCGAGCTAGGACTTTAGCGACATCACGATATCGTTTGATATGGCGTATCCTTTTTCCAATCATAAGAAGCGTCCCCTTTATATGTATAGGACCTGAAATGTACTTCAGGTCCTATGGGTTCTAGCACTCAGTCGTGGCACTTACCAAGCGATCTATATATTTCGATTTTCTAATTCAATAATACGTTGTTCCAAACGCTCTAGATCCGCCTTAGTGGGAATATTTAAGTCCTTCAGAAGCTTCTCTAGTTGTTCCTGAATACGGGAATTCATCTCTTTCTTCTCCGCTTCGCCTTTTTCAAACAACTCACGTATCAGTTCCTTAGATCCTGAAGCAGAAACTTCCCCTTTTTTGACCAACTCGTCAACAAGCTTTTCAATCTGTTCCTTGCTAACCACTGCTAATCCCAACCCTAAAGCCAGCCCTTTGTTAATTAGGTCTTTCATACTAGACCTCCTCCTTTTTCTACCATTATACCTTCTTTTTGATGGATGTTCACTAACTGATTAACATATCCCATTCGTCATTGTTACATTACTAATTGTTTACAAAAACGCCTAAACTTATTTAACTATCAACTAAATTTAGTAAGTATAGTAGGCATCAGTTTGTTCGAGCAACGTCGCCTTCAATATCGCCAACCAAATCCACGAAGCCGTTGCGATGAACGGGCAAAACTCTTACACGTCTATATTCGAGGTGGACAACCCACCCCAGGTAAATAGAAGGTGCATCAGCTCAATAGAAGAAAAATCCTTAGGCTGTATCTGCAAAGCAAGACATACACGCCCCCATTCAATCGTTCTACAATATGGTGAAATTTCCAGTGGCAAAGGACTTTACATCATCGATACTCCCGGTCAGGACATCGAATCCATTACAGGAATGCTTGCCGGAGGCGCAACCATTGTAATTTTTACAAAAGGATGCGGTACCCCCACCGGTTCTCCCATTGCCCTGTTATAAAAATAGCCACGAATTCTCGCACGTATACAAATGATGGAAGACAACATCGACATTGACGCCTCGACGATTATTTCAGGTAAAGAAACCATCGAGCAAGTGGGGCACTAAAATTTTAATGAAATCGTCACTATAGCGAATGGACGGAAAACAAAAACAGAGAGCTTAGGTCATAGAGAGTTCGGCATTTACAAAATTGCACCAACCAATTAATGCTTTTAGTAATACTTTTTGGGTTCATCGTGGCACTTATCCAATTTCAATATGTAACTCGAATTCGACAAGAGCGCCACTCGTTTGAATAAAACGGGCGGCGCTCTTGTCTTGCAACATATCCCCTTCGACCCATTATGTACCAGAGACAAGCCAACTATTATCCACTATACTGAGAGACAACTTAACAAAATAAAAACAGTTGTTAGTCACATAAACGACCAACAAAAGAAAGGATGAAGAACATGAAAAACATTATGAATATGAAATGTAATCAATGGTTCCTTCTCCTCGCTCCTGTCATTTCTGCATTCCTATTTGTTACAATTGTCACAGCCGCCCCCCCAACAGTGACATGCGATTCCAATATAAAAGAAAAACAAGTCGCTATGACAGCAGAACTCCAAACTACAGTAAGTTCAAATGCAACCATCGTTAACTCCAGTGCCCCTGTTACTAACAATGTTCCCCAATCCGTCTCGGCCCAGGCAAACAGTGGCAGTACTCCGAAATCAGCTCCTGTAAAACAGGTAGTAACCAAAGAAACATCTCGTTCATCAACTGCATCGACAGCCCCAAAATCGACCTCGCAACCAGCGAAGGCGAGTGCGATTATTAATACAGCCAAACAATATACCGGGGTAAACTATCTTTTTGGTGGGACAACACCTTCAGGGTTCGACTGCTCTGGTTTCGTACAGTACGTTTTTGCGAAAAATGGTACAAATCTTCCCAGAGTTTCGCGTGATCAATTTAAAGTCGGTACCCCTGTGTCATTTAGCAATCTACAACCAGGAGATTTAGTCTTCTTTTCTTTAGCTAAAAATGGTGTCGTTGATCATGAGGGAATCTATGTCGGTAATGGACAATTTATTAATGCAGCCTCTTCAAAAGGCGTGACGATCTATACCTTGGGATCTTATTGGCAATCAGCTTACATCGGAGCAAGACGAGTGCTATAAGCAGCTCATTCATTACAAAAGGGCCTCTAGGTCTAGCATTTTCTGCTACCGTACTTGATATCGCTACTGAACGAGCCCTCCCAATTAGATCTTATCTAACTTGGGAGGGCTCGTTGTTACTTATTCAGGCAAGCCGAATATCAATCTTGACATCGTAAAAGGTACTGCCCGCGGCTCTATCAGTTAGGCGTTGAGATGTAAGCGCATTTACCGTTCGGCCACCTGCTGCGTCTTCGCTTGAAAATAAACCTTCTGTTACGACAACCCCTTGAGGAACCTTCGACGTCAGTTTAAGAATGAACGACACCTCACCTCGCTCATTAAAGGCGATAACTTTCTGACCGTCGTGCAAATTCTTGGCTTCAGCATCTTGGAAATTCATTTGAAGAAACGCTTTCTTCTTGCGAAGTAAATCAGGCCGCTCGTTAAACGAAGAATTTAGCGAATATAAACTAGGCGCACTCATCAAATAAAAGGGGGCATCATCCCCATGGGGCTCAAAATAGCGTGGCAGTGGCTCAGGATCCTTGGAACTATAGAGTTCGATCTTACCTGATGGAGTCAGGAAGCTGGTTTTGTAATTTTCGGGTAGAGAAAGTTCAATCGGAAACCCTTCTCCAAATTTCGCCAAATCAACACCTTCTAGCCAGGGTGTCGGTGGATCAATAAGTTGATTAATTAGGTCATCCGTCGTTTGGCGAAAGAACTCCTCTTCAAATCCCATGGCCTGCGCAAGCAACTGGAAAACCTCCCAGTTAGACTTAGCCTCACCAATCGGAGGAATAACCGCCTTCGCTCTCTGGATGCCATAATGCCCATAAGAACGATAAAGATCCGCGTGCTCTAAGGAGCTTGTAGCCGGCAAGATCACATCGGCATAACGAGCAGTATCCGTCATGAATCGTTCATGAACCACTGTAAATAAGTCCTCTCGCCTAAGTCCTTTGATAATCATTGTTTGGTCAGGGGCTACGACAGCAGGGTTGGAGTGATAGACATACATGCCCATGATCGGCGGATCCGCTAATTCTGTCAATGCGAAGCCCAGCTGATTCATATTGACAATACGTGTTGGCTTTTGCATAAAGTCTTCGCGCTTAACTCGATCCGTTATAAAAGCAGCGCCCGTAGTTACACTTGCGAGCAACCCCCCTCCCGGTTTGCCCCAAGCTCCGACCAGCGCGGGAAGACAGGTAATCGTGCGAACCGTCATCGCGCCGTTGCCATAGCGGCAAAGCCCTGATCCCAAAGCAATAAAGGGTGCGTAGGCTCCGGCGTAATAACGTGCCATTTTTTCGAGCAAACTGATTTCAATTCCTGTGATTTGACTTACTTTATCCGGCGGGTAATCGGGCAAAACTGTTGTTCGTAACTGTTCAAACCCCTGGACATGCCTACCTAAAAACGGGTGGTCAATCCATCCCTCACGTACCAAGATATGCATTATGCCAAGTGCCAAAGCGCCATCACTCCCTGGCCGTACTAATACGACCTGATCCACCATCTGCGCCGTAGGGTTTTCATACGTGTCAATCAGCCAAACAGAGGCACCTCGTTTTTTCGCTTCACCAACCTTATGCAGTAAATGGATATTAGTCGCTAAGGCATTCGTTCCCCACAAAAGTATTAAATCGCTTTTTTCTACTTCATCTGGGTGAGGCGCAAGGGTATCACCCATTACTGACGCCCAGCCATAGCTCTTTGAAGCGGCGCAAATGGTACGAGCCAACCTTGACGCTCCCAAACGGTGAAAAAAACCCTCCCCACAATTACGTTGGACTGCCCCCATGGTCCCCGCATAAGAATACGGCAAAATAGCTTCCGTGCCATATTGAGCCATAATCCCCTTCCAACGGTCGGCAATGACTTGGATTCCTTCATCCCAACTAATGGGCTTATACTTGCCCGTTCCTTTTTCCCCAATGCGCAGTAGGGGCTGAGTCAGCCTTTGGGGAGAATGAACAGTTCGTTCATAGTGGAACATTTTCGGGCATAAAGTCCCCTTCGTGAAGGGATGTTCCGGATCGCCCATCACCTTCACTGCTTTGCAGTCGACAACCTCAACTAATAGTGCACACATATCCGGACAATCGTAGGGACAAACAGACCGTTTTATTTCAGAATTCATGTTAACACATTCTCCTCTATACACCATGTTGTTTATCGTTTTTAAATTCCATGTAAAGTTTTCTTGCCTTATTACTCTAATTATAACTTATATTTTAAAACGTGTTTTTCTCTAGGGTTCAAAATATTCCAATCTCATGGGTATTTCCTTCGATAAACTGCCCCAGGTAAATATTGAATAAATAATTTAATTGATTTTTTAGGATAATCGAGTTATCCTGTTTATTATTACATTTCTGTTACTATTTTTTACACTCCTTAAAGTATTTAGGGGTGTCGTTTTATAATGAGAAGGGAGTATTTACTATATGGAACTCTTGAAAGAAAAAATCCGTACAGATGCGAAAATAGTCGAAAATCGAATCATCCAAGTCGATAACTTCTTGAATCATCAATTAGATATTACTTTGTTTAATGAAATCGGTAAGGAATTTAAACGCAGGTTTTCAAGCAAATCAGTAACAAAAATAGTTACGATCGAAACGTCTGGTATCGCCATTGCAAGTATAGCCTCTCAGTACTTTAACAATGTACCCGTCGTATTTGCAAAAAAACACGCAGGAATCAATATGAACAAAGATGTTTACGAAGCAAAGGTTTATTCTTATACAAAAGATCAGGAATACACAATTAAAATATCCAAAGAATTCTTAGGTCCTAATGACAAAGTATTGATTATCGATGATTTCCTGGCAAGTGGAAATGCGCTTATGGGCTTAGTTAGTTTATTATCTCAAAGTGGCGCTGAAATTTCCGGAGTGGGCATCGTCATCGAAAAATCATTTCAAGGGGGTAGAACACTCGTAGAGGAAAAAGGCTTGCAGTTAGAGTCTTTAGCCATCATTGACGCATTAAGTGATGGCCAGGTACTTTTCAAATAATACTAATCGAATAAAACAAAGCCAGGATGACCCTGGCTTTGTTTTATTCGATTGCGGATATAATTCTCCCAGGCCCTATCGCCACTTCGATCGGACGCTCCAATCATAGGACCAATTAAGAAAAAGGCAGAGGGCAGGTAGCATGTTTTTGCTGCCTGTCTCCTTGTTTACACTTGTAATCAGAATCTACGGGTAAACCTCTTATTGCGGTCTCTCATCTTATGATAACTTGTTTCACTTCATTTCATTAATTCTTGTCCATGATCCTTAAACCATTTTATCCAATGTGCATACTCTGGCATGAACTCTGCAACCCTCTGCCAGAACTTCTCCGAATGATTGAGATGCGTCAAGTGCGCTAGCTCATGAATAATGATGTAATCAATCGCTGCGTCAGGGGCCATAATGATCCGCCAATTCAAATTAAGGTTTCCTTTACTTGAACAGCTCCCCCACCTTGTCTTCTGTTCCTTCAGTCGAAACGTCTGAAAGGTAACCTGCATCCGCTTCGCCTGTTTCTCAAGCTTGTCCATGAGCACACTACGCGCTTGGGCTTTATACCATATTAAGACCGCCGCCTTGACACTTGACGCGCAGTCCTTATCTTGTAAGTCTTGAGGTAAATAAACCTCAAGCACCTGACCTCTCAGAACAACTCGCACCATTTGGCGCGGATGCCTTATAATTTCCAGCTCGACGGAATTCCCCCGATACAGAAAGTGTTCCCCATCGATATATCTCACTGGGCATTTCGCAGAATCTTGCTTCTCGAGCCAGTGCTTTAAGACCCATTCCTCCTTGGCAAGTAATAATTCTTTCAGTTGCTTGGCAGATACATTCTTAGGCGCCGAAATGCGAAGACGATCTTCAAGGATACTCAGCGTAATTCTTCGATAACTTGAGCTCCGTCTTACTTCAAAAGGAATCGTTTGATCCCTAATACTCAGTTGGTTCATTTAAGGCCCTTCTACCTCCCCGCGAAAATTATTTCCCCCGATATAAGCTAAATTCACATGGATTGCCGGAACGTATAATTGCGAATCGTGTATATTGTACCATTACCAAGGGGCTTCGCCTACGTATTTATAAAGTCCACCTCACGTAACGGCTAATACATATATCATCAAGAAAATTCGGATCATCAGTAGGGGCAGTTCCGCAAACTAGGTTGTTTGGGTCAAATAGACTGCAAAGCACTAAGATTGGTAGTTTTCGCGGACAATAAATGACTACTTACAAGTATGTAAATCCAACCGAACTAAATCCATATTTGTTGATAAATGTATAAAAGCCCGCTTTTGGCGGACTTTTATACATTTAAGTTATATTAGAAGTTTTAACTTAGCGAGTTTTGATCTTGACTCTGCTGAAAAGCTTGCTGCTTCTGATTCATCTCTTGCTGACTCATGGTCTGATTTTCCAATTGTTCATTCATATTTGCAGTTTGTTGCGATAGACCCTGTTGTATGTTTTGAGTGGTAAAGTTTTGCTGAGAAAAAGAGCTTTGATAGGAAGAATTTTGGGCATTAAAGTTTCGTGCTTTTTGCTCACCCATTTGAGCCTGTTGAGCAAGTTGTTCGAACTCTTGAGCCCTTTTTTGGGCTTGTTGTGCAGCAAAATTGTTATTCATTAAGAAACCTCCTCAAGTTTTAATCCCACGGTTTAGTATTGCCTTAATTCCTAACATTATGTTTTAAAATGTTGATTGAACGTTGCATCCATCATTTCACTCAAGGATTGCCTTAACTCGTTTACCTTCCTTAAGTTTTGTCAAATTAGTGTCTAAGAGAATAACATCTCCATCAGATAAGCCTTGCTCAACGATCACGTCACTGTCATTCTCGAGGCCCTTTTTTATCGGCTGAATTTTAGCAATACCTGCCTTGACGACCCAGACTGCCTCCCCTTGTTGATAGGGAAATAAGGTCGTTTTAGGAATCAGGAGCTTATGGGGAGCTTCTATGGTTGTATACCTGATATCCACAGTGCTACCAAGAACGAAGGCAGGAGAAGACGAGTTTCCTGCGAAAAGAAGCGTGACTTTCACACGGTTTTCCTTAAGCCCGAGTGGAGAAACCTGCTCCACCGCGACAGAATCCACCGCTTCGACCTTACCCGAAAATTGTTTATTTCCAGTACTAGTCGCTTGAAGAATTTGCACAGAACTTCCCATTTTAATGTCCAGAGCATCACTAGCGAGGACAAAACTCTCTAATTTATATCCCTTGTTTCCATAGACAGACATCACTTGCTGGCCCGAGGGTATAACATTCCCTTCTTTAAGTGAAAGATCTTTAATAATTCCGTCTTGAAGGGCCACCCCCTCGGCATTGCTTATTTTATCTTCTAATTGATTGATTTGCGCTTGAACTGCCTTTTCCTGATTGTTGTAATACTGTTCCGTCCCTTGAGAAACCTTATTTTGTTCATAAATCAAGGTTAATCCTGCTTTTTGCTGTTCTAGGTAATTTGTAGCCTTGTCAAAGGCTGCCTGAGCCTCTTCATATTGAAGCTTAGATATGGAACCAGTATCAGCCAAGGCCTTCATCCTAGTCAGGTTGAGTTCCGCAGTCTGAGCATCGTTTTCGGCTTGTTCTATCACCAGCTTTTGTTGCGCAATTTGGGCATCATTTGGAGTTTTGTAATTTTGTAAGCGTTGTCCCTCCAAGCTTTGCAACTGAGCTTTCAAGCTTTCCATCTGAAAGTTTAAATCACTGGTACTCATTTCAAAAAGCACTTGTCCCTTTTTGACAAACTCTCCATTCTTAACCTTTAGAGATTGTAGTTTCCCTTCGACTTGGTTGAAAATGGGCCATTCCTCGGCAGCCATAATTTGTCCTTGCTCTGTAAATCCTTTAGTAAAGTCCTGAGGATGAAGCGTGAATGCTTTAGCGGATAGAGGCGAGGCATTCGATACTGCAACCGCCACTAAAATGAGGACAACAAGCCCTCCTACAATTATGAACTTGCGCTGTTTACGATTCGGCATAAAATTAAGCAGTTTAGATATTTTTGGCGTTGAACTAAGCACCGTCTTCTCAATAGTCATTTTCAGCCCCCCTAACTTGTAATTCCTAATTCGCAATTTGTAATATAACTCTTTAACACTTAGTTCTCTGTTCTAATTCCTGCATTAAGCCATAGTTCCTATCTGACAAGCCAAATTTAGGTTTTTCTACTCCTAAGTTCCTAGATTATTGATTATAGTTTCTAGTCTCTCGTCGCTAAAATCTCAACATAGGGCAGCGATTTTATCTTGAAGTAGGCCCTACTCTGGGCCACCAGAACAGAAAACGCTGTCCCAGCCGCCGCACCCAGTAATGCCACAGGCGGAAGAACTGCCGGAAGTGAAAACAGATCCGTGCTCATGGCCTGGGCCATGCTAATCCCTAACCCATAGGCCAACGGTATACCTAGAAGAATGCCTAAAGCAAACAAAGCCCATTGTTCCGAGGTGATGACCCGCAATACCTCTCTCGGCGTCATTCCTAAAACGCGTAGAGAAGCCAACTCTCGTTTCCGTTCAGACAGGGAAATAATACTGGAATTATATATTAGGGCAAATCCCGTTATTCCACCTAAAATGGCCAAAAGCCAAGTTGTGAAACCATACGAATCCATCATTTTATGAATTTTATCGCCCTCATCTTTTAGAGCTGTGATCGATGCAACATTACTGGCATTGAGATACTTACTTTTCATAAGCCCAACCTGCGATGGATTCATTTTGACCAGCATCGAGGTACTAATATCTCCCTGCCGGAGAAAACGTTGTAGTTCTTTTTCCTCCATAAAGGCATTAAGCCCGACATATTGAGGAACCACCCCTTTGACCACCAGGCGTTCACCTTTCTCACCCAAGGGTTCTCTCCGCAAGGGACTTTCGACATAGATCTCCTCTCCGGCCTTGACGTTTAAGGCCATAGCTAAACGTTCGGATAACAAAATACCGTGATCTGGAATCTCGACACGTTGACCGCTTTTATCCAGAATGTTATAAAGCGTAGACCTTTTTTCAAGACCCATAAGAGCAACTTCTTTGGATAACCAACCGTTCTTCAAGGTGGCTGGTGCTTCCAAGACAGGCTCCACTTTGTCAACTCCGACTTCATGAGCTAGGGCTAACTCAACGTCACTTGTCGCAGAAGGTTGGGCTAATTGTAGTTTTACGTCGTAAGTCTGAACCTGTTCCAATTGAACCACGGTCAGCAAGTTGATCATGTTTTGCAGGGACCAAGATACCGTCATCAAACTAAAAACGACGGCAATACCTAGGACGTTAAAAAGGCTTCTCGTAGGCGTGCGAAACACATCCCGAAGCCCCATTTGGGCTTGTGAAGAAAGAGATTTCCAAAACCAAGTGATTCTCTCAATTCGAGTCTTGCGCGCTGTCATCGGCGCTGGGGGCCTCATGGCTTGAGCAGGTTCCAAACGCAAAATATCCAGACTTCCTCGGAGACCACTCAGAACGCTAAAGAAAAGAGACAGCGCAAGGCTAATAAAAAGGTATTTAACGGAAAATGCGCTTTTAAGCCCCGGCAGTGCGAAAAATTGCTTGTACAAGGCGGTAAGCGGAAATGACAAGGCGATTCCCGATAAACTCCCCAGTAATCCTCCCGCTGTTCCTATGACCAAGGGATACGTGAGATAGTGCCAGACGATCTCTCGATCCGTGAAACCAAAGGCCTTCATTGTCCCTATGGCCATCCGTTGCTGTTCAATCAGCCGCCGTAACATAGTGTACAAGATAAAGGAGGCAACTCCCAAAAACACTACTGGCAGGGTTGTGGCCATCGTTTTCATACCTTCTATTTTGGTGGTCAAAATAGCATGGCTGGTTTGGTCCTTGCGTGCGACAAAACTTTGCACCCCATAGGGTTTTAATTCGGCTTGCAGACTGTCTTTTACTGCATCAAAACTAGCACCTTTCTTAAGGGTAAACGCGAGATCGTTGAACTGCCCCTTTTCCTTCACTAAAGCTTTCAGGGTACTCAAAGGAACATAGGCAATCCCGAAATCCGTAGGAGAAGGGTAAAGATCTTGAGAATTCCTCATAATATAGACAAATTCTGCACTTTGAGCGGTTCCTGAAATATAGAAAGTGGCTTGCTGCCCGTCAATAACGACTTTAAGAGCATCTCCTAATGACAGATGATTCGCCGTCAAAAACTGGGGATCCACTAGGATTTCTGATTGGTTATCGTTTGGTAAATGCCCCGTGATGAGACGAAGTTGATTGAGTTTTGAAGAATTCGTCATAGCCATAGAAACCATTCTCAAATAGCGATTGGAGTCTTTCTGCTGGTCAATAAGCCGCACGTCTTTGACAATTCGCCCTTCAACTTGATCCACTCCAGGCAGAGATGTGAGCGAGTTTACTTTGTTTTCCGGATACCCTGTGACCTTAATGAATCCGTCGGCAAAATGCGTTTCACTATAAAAAGTCTGTTGGGCCTTATTCATGCTTTCGAACACCATCGACATCGTGGTGTAAATCATTAAACCAATGGCGATCACCACGATACAAGCAAAATAAACCCCTTTATTCTCGTTAATATCTCTCAATGCTTTTTTTCTGAGCATTACCATGATATCTCCTCCGGAGAAAGTGGGTGTTCATTGACTAAGACATCATCTAAAAAACCATCTTTTAAATAAAACACCCGATCTGCCATTTTCGCAATTTCAACATTATGAGTAATTATCATGACTGTCTTATGGTATTCACGATTCAACTTCAATAAGGCCTTAAGCACCTGTATCCCAGTTTGAATATCTAAGGCCCCTGTCGGCTCATCACAAAGCAGAAGCTCAGGGTTCTTAACAATAGCCCGCGCTATAGCAACCCGCTGTTGTTGTCCACCTGAGAGTTGGGAAGGAAAATGATCTAACCAGGATTCAAGTCCCACCTCACGTAAGATGTCTGTCGCTGAAAGGGGATTTCGGGCAATTTCCACTGCCAACTTGACATTTTCATAGGTCGTTAGATTTGGCATTAAATTGTAGTTTTGAAAGACAAATCCAACCTCATTTCGGCGATATAGGGTGAGAAGATGATCGTCGCTCTGATGCAGAGGTTGGCCCTTGTAATAAAGCTCACCTGCTGACGGTTTTGTCATTCCTCCAATAATATTTAGAAGCGTGGTCTTACCCGAACCACTTTGACCCAAAACTACAATAAACTCTCCTTTGAAAATCTGAACGTCAATCCCCTTTAGAACTTCGACTTCCACTTCGCCCGTGCGATAAACTTTGTGGAGACCTTTCCCTTCCATCAGAATGTCCATCCCATACTCCTCCTAATGTCACGAATACATTCCATACTTTAGGATCTCCATATACTCGTTATACTCTTCCGTCAATTTATCGTAGTTCTGTAACAAATCTTGCTCCTTTCCCTGATAGCTCTTCATGTATTTATCTCCCAAGGCCTGAAGAAAGAGCATTATTATTTCCATCGCCTTAGAAGGGTTTACTCCGCTTCGAAATCTAGAATAATCAATTTCCTGAAAGAATGTCGGCATGTACTCACTTGAAAGCTGGGCATACCTTCTCTCGACTTCTGAGCGAATGTCCTCTGGCGAATTTCCTAAAGCTCCCATCATTATCTTGCTAACTTCCGGGTTAGCATGAGTCAACTTTAGCTTGATAACACTCAGTTCGCTCAACCTTTGAAAGATATCCCCTGTCTCTGTCAAAGGGTATCGATTATACTCTTTAACGAAAGTTTGGATGCAATAGTCCACAATATAGAGGAATAGCCCTCGCTTATTCTTGAAATAATGGAATAAGATTCCCTTAGAAATACCTGCCTCCTTTACAATCGTGTTCGTTGAGGAGTTCTCATAGCCTTTCTCTGCGAACTCGTGAATACAGGCATCTAAAATGGTTTTCTTTTTTTCTTCACTTAGGTTTTCAAAATTAGAATACATTTTATATTTCTCCTTATAAAATCTCGGCTCATTATAGAGATTATCTTATGTGGTTCTATGACCGAATTATACGCTCCATTGACCATCTGGTCAATTAAAACTTTATACCTCTTCGAAGGCTATTTGATAACTCAGAAATTCTCCCGATATAAAGAAAATAGCCCGCTTTAGCGGACTATTGAGTAGTTGATATTCCAACAAAATACCAGAAACAAGAGCTTTCAAAAACTATCTGGTTGTTATATACCCTATTTCTCCTTACCATGTCGGCGTATTCAGGTGAGAATTACTTATAGTAAAGTAAGTAAGAAGAAAGGATGTATCTCATGAGACTCTGGCACCAGGACCTCCTAACTTTTTTACCCCGTGCCCAAATCTTGGGTCAGCATCGAGAATGCTGTGCCCTGCGGGGATTGGGGTGGGGAAAGAAACATTCCACTATAGATTACGTGTTCACGTACAGTGTAAAGAGACTTGTTGACTATCATCAGCTTGTTCTCAGAGAAATGGAGAACAGGGGATACAAACCGGACCAACAATGGTATTGTCCTGAATACCGTGGAAAAAACACGGTGCCTTGGACTTGCACTTTGCGTGATGAACTGGATGATATACCAGATGGTCATATCTATCCCGAGCACGATGACGCTTATCGTGAAGAATGCCTCGCTAATCTAAGGAAGAAGGGCATTGAGCTCTTTCCATGAACTCGGACACGATTGCCTGATCCACTCACAAACAGGACATAGTTGGCTCTATTATATGAGTATATTAGAAAAACCGAGGTTGCGCCTCGGTCCTTGATCCTTCAGTCGAAAGAGCTTGTAGTTTTCAAATAAATAATTCTGGTTCTCTTCGTAAAGCAAAATCAATTTCTAATTCATGTTTATGTCTTAAATAATTATCATTATCATAATACTTTGCTTGAGTAGGACATTTTTTAATACAAGCACCGCATTTAATACAAATTCCATTTAATTTAGATACATCTTCATAGTCAATGGAACCCATAGGACAGACATCTACACAAAGCTTACAATTAATACAATCGCTATTTGTTTTTGGAGTAACCTTTCTAATATCAGCAGGACTACCATCTTTATTTTTAGGCATATAATAGTTCCTGTAAGGCGTATTACCCTTTACAGCTACGTTTGAAATATTCTCTTGAGTCGTCATTTTTGTATAGATTTGATTCGCAAAATCACTTACTATGGCCATATCTTTTTCGTCAGGTCTGTTTTTGGCAAGTGTTTTTGAAAATGAATGTTCGCCTATAAATGCCCCAGCAGCAATAACTTTAAAACCGTTCATTTCAAGAAGATGTTTTAATTCTATTAAAGCATCGTCATAATTTCTATTTCCATAAACAACTACAGGAATTGCTAATGCACCATTACCTGTTATAGTACTTAAATATTTCAGTAATATATTAGGAACTCTTCCTGCATAGACTGGAACCCCCAGAATAACAACATCATCTTTTGAAAAAGACACTGGTTCTTTTCTAACTTCCGGTAATGTGAAATCTACATTATGTACAATTATTTCCTTGCCGATGTTCTCAGTAATGTTCATTACAATTCCAGATATTACTTTTTTTGTAGTATCAGTCGCACTAAAATACATCGAATTAAATTGCATACTAAGATCCCCTCCGATACATTTTTAAGTATAAATACTAAATATCACCATCTAATAAGTTATTCGAATTAATTATACTTCTATTAATGCTTATATTACATCCGCATTAAATTAATATTTTGTCAATTTAAATATTCTAACTCTTCAAACACTCTTACTACTAACTTAAAAATACAGATCCTTTTTGGCTCAAACCATATTCCGACGAGTAGGTAAAAAATGGTTTGTAAAAGATATCGTAAATCTTGGGATAAAGGTTACATTACAAAAAGACACTTTTTTGTCTATAAATCACTACCTCTTAGAATAAATAAAAATGAATCGATAAGGAGTTGTTAACATTCATGATTACAGGAGCTGAATCGATTACTGACGTTGTAGAGAAATATCCACAAACTGTTGAGGTCTTTAAAAAGTACGGCATGCATTGTTTTGGTTGCATGGCGGCCCGTTTTGAGAATGTCGAACAAGGAGCTTCAGCCCATGGAATTGATATATCGAGCCTAATTAAAGACTTGAATAAAGCAGTCGAGAACCACTAACCAAAAACTGGAAACCATATGTGTTTTTCTCAATGCCTGATTGCAGTGGACATCTGTCTATTGTAATTAGGCATTTTCGGGGCAGCAATGTATCTCTGCGCAAACCAAAAAAAGTTCTTTGCGCAGGGATATATTATAAAGTACAAAATATTTGATTGAGTCGCTCCATACCCTCGATCAATCTCGGCCCCGGTCGACAAATGGTTTCGCAAGCCAACGGAAATATCCTGTTTTCGCGCACTGCAGAGAGCTGCAACCATTTCTCATTTACGATATCCTCCACCGTTCTCTGACAAATTGGCAGCTTCGCAGTGCATCCTTTACAGCGTCGGGGACGTGTGGCATGGCTTTCAACACCACAAAATAGGATCACTTCAGGATCAAAAGCGACGATTTCCTCCCACCTTACTTTGACATAAGCCTCTTCGGATTGAATCGGCATCAATTTGGCACCCGCAATTTGGAGGGCATCATATTGATAAGATCCTAGACCAGGAATAATATACGGTTCTGTTGTCATGATGCGCAGCACGCGTGGCCTTTCGCGCCAAGACTCTCGACGCATTTCATTAATCCGCAACCGGTAGGCCTCAACAATGCCATCTACAGCAGGCTCTCTCCGAGAAAATCGGCCAATCATTTGCATATTGCTTAGTATCTCTTCAACACCCTTCGGTTGAAATGCTAGTACGTTGACGTCCATTCGTCGCAATTTCTCCAACACCGCTTGATGTAAAGCCCCATCCCCTAAAACAAGATCCGGTTTAAGCGCCAAGATTCTCGATCGATCTGGCTGTGCAAAGGTCCCTATTTTTTCCTTGATCCTCGCGTCCTCCGGATAATCACATTGCTCTGTTACTCCGACAACCTCTGCTCCAAAGCCCAGTGCATAGAGCGTTTCTGTGATTGAAGGAACTAATGATATTAGTCTCAGCATTTACCTCACCCTTCTCTCTAAAAACCGCTTGTCCCTTTACCCTTAAATTTTCATAGAGCTTCTTTTGGACGTTCACCCGCTAATATCCTCGTTGGAAGTAAGCTAAAAATAGACTTCTAATAGTGTTGTTGTTCTATTTTTCTTCAACATAACGTGAAATGAAGGTACCAATGACCAAGGCCCATACGGGAGCACTGATATTAAAGATTGTCATATTAGATACTGCAATGACGAACGTAAATGCAGCACTCAATTTCATGGTTGGCTTTGAGAAACCCACGGACAGGCTATTGCCAAACACACCCAAAAGGGCAAAGCCTACAAGTATTGAAACAAACGCCATAGGTAATGCCTGAATCAAGGGAACTAGCTTCCACGCAAATATACCGAAGAAAAGGATGATAATCCCTGAGACAACCGCTCCCATATATCGTTTTTCCTTCGGACCTGCCTCTTCATCTGAACATATAGCGGTCATCATTCCCGCTATATTGGCTGATTGTCCTCCGAAAAAACTTGTAATTATGGAAAAAATGCCGCTTAAGGCTATGATCTGATTCACCGGAGGGCGATAATTATTTTGTTCCAAGGCCCCAATTCCAACCGCTGCATCATTGCTCAAAATAAGGAGGGCAAGCGGGATCGAAACGGTAAAGAAGCTTAGTAAGTTGAATTCAGGGAGTTGAGAAGTTGGAATAACAAATGACGACGCCAATCCGCCATTATTTAAGTGCTGTGTCAAAAGTAAGAGCATAAATCCTGTCGCAATGGCTGCAACCATTGGGGGAATTCGATTATTCCATTTGCTAAAAATTAAATATGCAACAAGAGATACTCCACCAACCAGCGGGAGTTGGTGTATCGAAGTTACAAAGTTAACCATATACTTCATGATCATTCCTGCTAACATTACGGAAATAATTTGTTTGGGTACATATTCGAGTAGCCTTGAGAAAACACCCATATATCCAATCAGCAGCATCAACAGTCCAGCAAAAATATAGGAACCTATAAACTGATGATAGGTAAATTGGGTCGTAACAGTTGCCAGAAAGGCAACTCCAGTAATAGAGTGGGCACCCACAATAGGCATGCGATAATAGAGCGGGATCAAAATACTGTAGATCCCACCGAACACATAGACAGAGAACATCCAAAGAATAGTCTGTGTCATTGTGAAATTACCCTTGGATGCAGCTTCTAATATAATGGCTGGAGGGCCCGTTATCGCTAAAAGTCCTGATGCGATGCCAGCCGCCAAATTTTTAGAATTTAAATCTCCTAAAATACTCATGATTCGAATCAATCCCTCATTGTTTTATAGATGAAAGGTTCTTTTAGAAAAGAACGGCGCCATTTCTTCTACTGGAGCTGGTTTAGCCAAAAAGAAACCTTGTACTTCGTCACAGCCCTTAGTCCGAAGGAAATCCAACTGAGCCTGGGTTTCTACCCCTTCAGCAATCACTTTTAAACCAAGATTTTCAGCGAGTTGAATGATGGTCAGGACTATAGCCTGCCTATCTAAACGCTCGTTTAGCACAGAAATAAACGAGCGATCAATTTTTAACGTATTCAGTGAGAAACGGCTTAAATAACTAAGGGACGAAAAGCCCGTGCCGAAATCATCAATGGCAAGATATATTCCCATATTCTTAAGTCTTTTAAGAATGTCCACGCTTACCCTGACATTTTCCATGCTTAGGCTCTCGGTAATTTCCAGTTCCAACCACTGAGGATCCAAACTAGTCTCCTCGAGAATTCCAGCAATCTGCTTAACCAGATCCTTTTGACGAAATTGACGCGCCGAAAGGTTAACCGCCACGCGCACAGGGGGGTAGCCCATGTTCTGCCACAACTTATTTTGGGCACACGCAGTTCTTAGGACCCATTCTCCTAAGGGTAGGATTAATCCGCTGTCTTCTGCGATCGAAATGAATGTTCCAGGGAGGAGGAAGCCTCGTTCTGGATGTTGCCAGCGTACAAGTGCTTCGATTCCACATAACTGACCGTCACTAAGACGATACTGAGGCTGGTAATAGAGAATAAACTCTTTCCGTTCCAGAGCCCGGCGCATCTCGTTTTGCAATGCAAGTCGCTCCGCCAAACGTTCATTCAAGGTGCGGGTATAGAAGTTATAGTGGTTGCGCCCGTCCGCTTTCACCTGATACATGGCCATATCTGCATGCTGGATAAGAATCTCAGAATCCTCTCCGTCTACCGGGTAGAGCGCTATGCCCAGGCTCGCTGAGAGATAAACCTCCTGTTTGAGAAGCTGAAAAGGGGCGTTAAGAACATCCAAAAGTTTTTGAGCCACTTGGGCTGCTTGTTGCTCAGAGGGTAATTTGGGCAACAGGATGAGAAACTCATCCCCTCCTTGTCTAGCCACCGTATCTTGCTGACGCAATGTACCTTTAAAACGTTCACCGACCTGACAGAGTAGACTATCTCCCGCGGCATGGCCGAGCGTATCATTCACTAGCTTGAATCCATCCAAGTCAATAAAAAAGATAGCCACTTGCTCCTGTTGGTGGCACGCGTCTAAAATAGCTTGATGAACCCGTTCTTTAAATAACTGGCGATTGGGTAAGTCCGTCAGTGCATCATGGTGGGCCTGATGTGACAACCGATGTAGAAGCTCTCGTTTCTCACTAACATCGTGAAAGACAAGAACCGCTCCGATCATCTGCCCATCTCTGTCGCGGATAGGAGCAGCCGAGTCATCAATGAAAAATAGCTGTCGTCCATCACGATGTCTCAAGACTGCATGATTAGACAATTCAATCACGCGATTCTCTAGTAGACATTGATGAACCGGTTGTGCCAAGGGCTGTCCGGTTCTCTCATGGAAGATGTCAAACACCTTATCAATTCTTAAACCCCGGGCTTCCTCATTCCGCCATCCTGTCATCGTTTCAGCAACTGAATTAAGATAGGAGACATTCCCCTCGACATCAGTGGTGAGCACAGCATCCCCAATCGAAGCCAAGGTCACCTGAGCACGTTCTTTTTCATGCCAAAGTGCATTTTCGTTCAAAACACGTTGACTTACTTCGTCATAGAGAAAGACAATATTTCCTGTTGAAAGCTTATATATAAGTCCTTCGCTCCACCCTGTTGCGCGTTGGTTTTTGAAAAAAATAGCGGGAAAATGAGCCATCTCTCCAGTATTATAAACTTGAAAGCAAAGTTTTAAGATACCTAATTCTTTGATAAGGGGAAAAACGTGCACCATAGGAGCTCCAATCGCCTGTCGACGAGAAATATTTTCGATTTTCTCAGCAGCTCGATTAATATCCGTGCATATGAAGTCCTGCCCATCGTCTGATATCCTGAATACCACGACAGCACTGTTCATGGTTTCAAATATATCCCGAAATTGTTCTTCGCTATCTCTTAAGGCTCTTTGGTTCGCCGCTCGTTCGCTTATATCCTGCTTTACGGCCACTAAATGAGTAATTTCTTGACCCCTTACTTTTACTGGGGTAATGGTCATTTCCTCCCTGTAAAGTGTTCCATCAGCGCGACGGTTAATTAGTTCTCCCTGCCAGATTTGACCTGCCGAAACGGTTTCCCACAGCCGTTCGTAAAAGGCATGATCCTGATATCCAGAACGGAGAAAGCGTTGGGTCTTGCCTAACACAGTCTTGAGGGTATAGCCTGTCAGCTGGGTAAAGGCGGGATTAGCCCAAAGTATTATTCCTGAGCCATCCGTAATGACGATGCCATGGACATCAGCGACGAGGGCTTCGTTCTGAATGTGGAGTTTACGTCGTGCTTCATCCGCCCAGAATACCAAATCGAGTTGATCCGCGAGGGATTGCATTCCCTCTACTCTTGTGACATCAAAGTATTCTTCCCTCTGAGAATACAAAGCGAGAACCCCCGAAACCCGATTATTTAAAAAGATTGGGAACATGACCACGGAACGCAATAACAGCTTTTCAGAGATCAAATGCCATGTTTGGGAAATGTGATTATCCTTCGGGTTGTAGATCTGCGGGGTGTCATCCCAAGGTATTTGGAAAGATGTGATTTCGGCCTCCATCAAACCGCATTGAGCTACTATCCGAGCCAACCCATTATCCTCTTTCAACGCCACGTACGCGACTGGATAACCCATGGTTTGAACCAATTCTTCGCAGAGGTATTGGGAAATGTCTGGAAGAGGTTGTTCGGCAAGGACGCGCCGGGTGATCCCGTGAAGAATGTTTTCCCGATGTTTTGTGAATTTATGTTGTTCAGCTAGGGCGTGCGCCAGAGCATGCAATTGAACTTCGTTTGTCTTAAGCTTGTCCATATAGCTTACACCCCTCTAAGAGATATCTCGTTTTTGCACATTTGAGTAAAGAACAAAAACCGATGCTTATAATCCTTATTTATAATGAAAACAGAACCAAAGTTAACCAACTAAACGCCCAATTATGAGTACTTTCAGTATAAAACGCGAAAGTCCTGCATGAATCGCGTTTAATTTTTTTGATTTCCTCACAAATGACATCGTTAACCCTGCAGTATAAATTAAGGACCATTTTGCTAGGTAAGGCATTCGTGATCTGAATTGCATATAAGGCCATGAGCATTACTCAGATCTTCGCTAAAGAGTGGCTTGATATAATGGCTTCAAATGCATCGGTCCATGCTAAACAAGTTGTGCCTGTAAGGATTGTTATATAGTTATGAAACTTTCTGCGTAAGGTAACCGAATGGAAACACGCACTCGGCCTAATTACATATATTGGAATAGAAGGGGCGGAAATAGCATGTTCTTAGGAAAAAATCGGTTCTTAAATCAAGGCGAAGCACCAGCAGAAGGTGGCAGTCCAGGAGTTGGAGAAAACACAGAATTCCTTAACCAAGCCAAAAATATGTCAATGGGTATGCAACGTTTCCTAGCTAAAAAAGGAATCAACTCTACTGAGGATCTAGCAAACCGTGCTCAGTTCGCACCTCCTAAGCCTTTCAGAAAAGTACGATGATCGAAAAAGTGCGGGGATTTCCCCCGTTCTCACACAAACATAGGACTATATTTGAAAAACCGAGGCTGCGCCTCGGTCCTTTTATTGTTTAATATAAATCAAAATAAGAAAGGTCGCGTGATCAACAAACAACGCTCAACCGATTGCAAGAGTACCATAAAATGTTAGGTCATGTAGTAAATATATAGCAGAAGTATTAAGGAGGGATAAATGTGAGACAGATTCTGGTCAGAAGCGAACATTGCCTCGGGTGTAAGAGCTGTGAGTTGGCTTGTGCAGTTGCTCACTCGAACAGTAAGACTTTGTTCGAGGCGATTGGAGAATTTAAAGCTCCACAAAAAAGGATTTTTGTCGAGTCCAACGGGGATCATAATTTCCCCTTACAATGTCGACAATGCGTAGATGCTCCTTGTGTTCATGCCTGTATGAGTGGGGCTATGCAGTCTGACTTAAAGACTGGGCTAATTCAAGTCGATGACCTAAAGTGTGTTGGGTGCATGATGTGCGTAATGGTCTGCCCGTTTGGAGTTATTGGGGAAATTCCTACTACCAATAGAGTTGCAAAATGTGACCGATGTCAGGATATAGACTATAATCCAGCTTGTGTCTCAGCCTGTCCAACAAAAGCTTTGGTATTTGTTGAAGTTCAAGAGTTTGCCAAAAGTGGGCGGCAAATCTTCCTAGACTATATGAAAGGGGTCAACTAATATGAATAAAAAATCAATAGATCCAGCCGTCTTAGAATTGTTACCTAAAGCGGCCTTTGATGGAGTAGAAACAGTTTGGGATCGTCATGAAGCACAACAACCTCAATGTGGGTTTGGAAGTTTAGGAGTCTGTTGCAGACATTGTATTCAAGGACCCTGTCGTATTGATCCCTTTGGGAACGGGCCAAAAACAGGAATTTGCGGAGCAAGTGCGGATGTGATCGTAACTCGCAATTTACTTAGGCAAGTGGCCGGCGGAGCGGCAGCCCATGTGGATCATGCCTATGAGGCTGTTGAAGCTTTAGAGATGGCAGCCAAGGGAGAAATTAATTATAACATCACTGATGAAACAAAATTGCAACAGATCGCTCGCGGGTTAGGCTTGGAGATCTCAGCCAAAAACAAATCAGAACTAGCCTTGGAGGTTGTCGATGTTGCGTATGCTGATCTGGCTAACCATGGAAGTAAACCTGTGCAATGGCTGATGGCCAATGCACCCAAAGAAAGAATTGCCGTTTGGAAGAGTCTAGGGATTCTCCCACGTAATCCTGATCGGGAAATTCGTGAAGCCATGCATCAGACAACCATGGGTATGGATGCTGACCCGGTGAATCTTGTCCTAGCTACTGCTAAACAAGGGCTAGTAGACGGTTACTCTGGCCTAAAACTGGCAACAGACATGCAAGATATCCTTTTTGGGACACCTACGCCCGTCGTGACGGAAGCTAATTTAGGGGTTCTCAAAGAAGACTACGTTAATCTCATCGTACATGGGCATGTCCCCTTGCTTTCGGAAAAAATCGTCTATTGGGCTGGCAAACTCCAAGAGGAAGCAATCCTTGTTGGGGCCAAAGGAATCTTAGTCTCGGGAATCTGCTGTACAGGTAATGAAGTCTTAATGCGCAAAGGAATTCCGTTGGTCACTAACTTCTTGGCTCAAGAAATCGCCATAGTTACGGGAGCCGTTGACGCTATGGTCGTCGACGTACAATGTATTATGCCTTCCTTAGCTAAAGTCGCTGCTTGTTATCACACAGAGATCATCACAACAATGCCGATCGTCAAAATGCCTGGAGCCACTCACGTTCCATTTGCTTTAGAAAGTGTGGATGAAGCTGCTCAGGAAATTGTGCGCAAGGCAATCACCTCTTACGGGCGAAGGGATAGCAAGAAAATCAAAATTCCCAATTATAGACGTAAGATTATGGCTGGATTCAGCGTAGAAGCCATTATTGGAGCACTATCAACAGTGAACCCTGACCAACCTCTTAAGCCTCTCATCGACAATATTGTCAATGGTAATATCTTAGGGGTTGTGGCTACGGTGGGATGCAACAATGTCAAAGTGACTCAAGATCTCATACATGTAGAATTAGTGAAAGAGCTTGTGAAAAATAACGTATTAGTCGTCGCTACCGGATGTTCCGCTCATGCCCTGGCTAAAGCCGGCTTTATGAATTCTGAAGGAGCTGAAGCCTATGCTGGAGAGGGTTTGAAAGCAGTCTTGTCAGCGATTGGCCAGGCCGCAGGTCTTGGTGGCCCACTTCCACCCGTACTGCATATGGGAAGCTGTGTCGATAATTCGAGGATTGGGGATTTGGTCACAGCGATTGCAGCCTATCTAAATGTGGATTCCGCCTCGTTGCCCGTGGCAGCAAGTGCTCCAGAACTCCAGCATGAAAAAGCCTTGAGTATCGGAACTTGGGCTGTGACCATGGGGCTTACCACTCACCTTGGAGTTGTTCCACCCGTGCTAGGGAGCAAAGCTGTCACCGAGTTGCTGACCCATGGCCTAAGTGATGTAATCGGGGGGAAATTCTATGTAGAAACCGATCCCTTGAAAGCGGCGCAAGGACTTCTTGAGGATATCCGAGCAAAACGAAAAAAACTCGGACTTCCTAGTTAAGGAAGGAAAAAATTATGATGACTTATATCGTTGTTGGCAATAGCGCAGCTGGGTTATTTGCGATTGAAGAGATCCGAAGACACGACACAGAGTCGGAACTAATCGTCCTCACAGCAGAACAAGAACCTAGTTATTCCCGTTGCCTCACTACTTATTTCCTAGCAGGAGATATTCCTGCTTCCCACCTTTACTTACGTAATGCTGATTTCGCCGAACGACTGAACCTAAAGATAGTTTACGGAGTCAAGGTCAACAGGATCGATCCCACGCGTCAAATGGTGCGAAGTATTGATGGGCGGGAGTGGCACTATAGCAAACTTTTGATCGCCATGGGGGCATCAGCGAATAAGCTTACCATTCCAGGTGGAACGCTTCCAGAAGTTTTTACACTACGTACCATGGGGGATGCTTTAGCAATTAATAAGACCTTGGATCAGGGCGCGAAAAAGGCAGTCGTCATAGGAGGAGGTTTGATCAGTTTAAAAAGTGCTTATGCCTTGAGAAAACGCGGGCTTGAGGTAACAGTTGTGGTCTCCTCTGGACAGATTCTCTCCCAAATGCTGGATGAAAAGTCTGCTGACATGATTCAAGCGCACTTGAGAGTCAATGGATTTAAATTTCTTTTACAAACTGAGGCGATGACGATCACTGGAGAAGACCACGTTCAAGGTGTGCAGATCACGCCCAAAACAGAACTTGCCACTAATTTGGTGATTGTTGGCAAGGGAGTTCATCCTAATATCAGAGGGTTGAGCGATTTCGGCTTCAATATCGGGCAGGGCCTACAGGTAGATTCTTCGTTAGCCACTAACCATCCCAATATATACGCGGCCGGAGATATTGCCGAAACTTGGGACCTTGTTCGCCAGAAATTCACCGTAAATGCCACTTGGCCCAATGCTACAACCCAAGGCAGAATTGCCGGTGCAAATATGTGCGGAAGACAAGAGGTTTATCCAGGATCTCTTAGCTTAAACTCTGTGGACTTTTTTGGCCTCTCGGCCATGTCCGTTGGTATCACGAAACTACAAGACAACAACGGGACTGGAGATTGGGACCAAGAAGAAGACCTGAAAACAGTTGGAAACATGTCCAACTATCGCAAACTGATTTGGCAGGGGGACATTCTAAGGGGGTTCATTCTAGTTGGTGACACATCCCAATGTGGTGTATTAACAGGCTTGATTAAAGTAGGTCGCCCACTGACCCAAGCCCAAAAGAGTTTGACGTTGGCTAAAAGAGGAGCCCTGGCAGTAGGAATAATGAAGTAGAAAAAAGGCGGCTATGCAACGTGAATTGCAAGCCGCTTTTTTCGTAGTGACTGCTTTTTTGATGAAAGGAAGCTACTTCTATCGGGCTATTATGCCATGAACATTTTGATATCATCTTCAACATTGGTGATTCCTGCAATGCCAAAGTTATCAACTAAGACTTTCACGACGTTCGGGGACAAGAAACCTGGTAGTGTCGGTCCTAAGTGAATGTTTTTTACTCCTAAATGCAGAAGAGCCAGTAAAACGATGACAGCTTTTTGCTCGTACCAGGCAATGTTATAAGAGATGGGGAGTTGATTAATATCATCTAAGCCAAAAACTTCTTTGAGTTTCAAGGCGATCACGGCCAAGGAATAGGAGTCATTACATTGTCCGGCATCGAGAACTCTCGGAATCCCACCGATGTCCCCTAGGTTCAGTTTATTATAT
>NZ_SPQR01000020.1 GCF_004766055.1 Desulfosporosinus sp. Sb-LF
AACTGTTATTTCGTTAGATCGTATAACTGTTATTTCGTTAGATCGTATAACTGTTATTTCGTTAGATCGTATAACTGTTATTTCGTTAGATCGTATAAACAATTATACCGTCTGACAAGATAATTTGCTTTAGAAGCTGGTAATCGACAATCTTTACACTAGCGCAAGACAAGCTCTCCAGGCATATAAAGTATTAACCGTTGACATGCGGTATCTTTGTCTTAGTACTCCAGTTATCGGGGAGAATGAACTGAATCAATTAAAACTTTTCTAATTAATTTACAAAAAGCCGAGTTCATGAAAAATAACACGAAATATCTTGCAGAAAACTAGTTATGGCCGTGGGCAACAGCAGACGGTAGCGTCAATATTTCCCCGGAAGACACCTCCCTTAGGAAGGCCTAAAATTGATCAAAATGTATAAGTTAGTTTTGATAAAATCTACGCTTTTTAGAGGGTTTTTAAACATGAACAAACAAATTTCACCAACTTACGTCGATAACTGCATACGTCAATAATAACCTAAAAGGATAAAAGGAGGTCAATTGAAGGCTGCTTTTATCCTTTCCCCGAAAAAGCTCCCCTCAGGATGGCCTATGGTCGTTCAGATTCTATGGGTTGGTATGATTACCCCTTCTACCCTCCCAAAGGGCCTCAGAAAGCAAAAATGGAATTTACCAACTTGCATCGATAATTTATACGTCAATTATCTAAAAGGAAAAGAAGGAGTCTTTCGAGGCTGCTTCTTTTCCTTTTATGAGGATGACATAGGATAGGTCAGAATATATAGGCCGGTATGATTTTGGTTTTAAGTCATTAAAGTGGCCTTATGATCCTCCATATCGTCTCCCCTGATAAAAATAAATATAGGATCAATATAAGACATTGTAGAATATCCGAAGTACGAGAGGAATAAGATAGGCCAAGGCTTATTCCTTTTTCAGGTCATTGCCGTTGGAGGTGGTACACCAAAGAACTTACCCTTCAACACGTGCAAGCGTGATAATTCCTTGACCACACTGTACAATTCTCGAAAAGATAGGGCCCTGTTCAAAAATTCTAATGTAAAACAAGACCGTAGCTTCGAGAAGTGCGCCAATTGAAACCAGAACACAAATTATTCCAATTAGGATTCTAGTTACTGCTCCCTGGTGAACACCTTGTATAGAGACATGTGTAGGATCACCAGAAAATTACAGAACTCATATCTTACTTATTCTGGGTTCAGGCAGTTTGTTGTATCACGCCAGACGTCAACGACTTCTGTTCCATGTAGTCAAAGCTTCTTTGCATGCCGAACAGATAAATTCCTCATGAGCACAATCCTGCCAAAAAGGCCACACGCACACTGTCGTTAGGGAATATATTCACGAATTCCCAATATGTTTGGGGTAGTTATATCTTGCCCCATGCAACTTTACAGATCTTCCATTATGAAAGATGTTTCCCTTGCATTATTATGTAAATTCCATTTGAAAAGGAGGATGAATTGTGGCAATAAGAAGAATTGAAGCTGATGTAGTAGTCCTTGGTGGAGGAAGTGCAGGAACTTTTGCAGCAATTAAGGCAAAAAATGCAAACCCAAAGGCCAGAGTGGTTGTTTTAGACAAAGGACCCATTGAAACCTCTGGTGCTATCGGTCGTGGAATGGATGCATTAAATATTGTTTCGGTGCCAGGTTATGGGACTCCTGAGGATGTTGTTGAAGCACTGACCAAGGTATCAGAAGGTATTTTAGACCAAGATTTAGCTTATACCCTGGGGCAAGGCACCTATGGTGTTATTAAAGACTTAGAGGACTATACCGGTCGAGAACCCGGCGACCTATTCCCAGTAGATGAGAATGGTAATTACAAGTGTAATTATTTGCATCCTACGAACAAGCCACTTTACCTGGCGATGGATGGAGAAGACATCAAACGAGCTCTTGCTCGTGAGGTCAGAAAATTGGGCTGCACCGTCCTCGACCGGACTCCAGTAGTGCGTCTTTTTACGGAAGACGGCAAGGTCACAGGTGTTTTTGCATTTAATATTAGAACTGGACAGCACTATCTTATCAGTGCCCCAGCAGTGATTATCACCTCCGGTTGCGTTGGCAAGTTCGGAATGCCACGTGATGGATATCTAAGTGGCATTTATGAATTTCCTGGCAATACTGGCGAAGGATTTTCTCTTGCCTACCATGCCGGGGCCGAACTAGTTAATATGGAATGTTTCCAAACTAATCTACTGATGAAAGATTTTAACGGCCCGGCCTGCGGTTATGTGGTTATTCCACGCGGTGGATATGGCATCAATGCTTTAGGTGAAAAATACTGGAGTCACGGTTATTGGTCAGGCGATATGTTCCTAGCGGTTTGGAAGGAATTTATGGAAGGTCGTGGTCCAGTTTACCTTAAGTTGGACCATCTCCCAGAGGAAACCATTCAGGGTTTGGAAAAAATTCTGTGGGGCACAGAGCGTACGGTGCGGGGGCAGTTCCATAAACAGCGGAATGAGAACTACCGGTGTTGGGATTCAGTAGAACAGGGTATGGAAGAAATCACCCTGTGCAGTGGCCACAGCATGTCAGGTATTTTCGTAAATAAAAACACCGAGACCACGGTCAAGGGCTTGTTTGCTGCAGGTGACTGTGCTGCTGTACCACAGCAATACCTACCAGGTGCCTTTGTATTTGGAGGGATTGCCGGCCGAGCAGCAGCAGAATATGCTGCAACTGCAAAAGCTCCCAAGCTCAAAGTAGACGTTGACAACCTTTGGAAGGAAATCAGAGCACCACTTGATCGTCCTGATGGACTGCCTGTTGATCAGGTAGAAACCAAAATTAGAACCAAAATTAGTCAGTATATTACACCGCCCAAGAGCGATCCACTTATGCAAAAGATGCTCTGGTGGATAGAACGGATGCGTCGTGAAGACGTTCCCAACATCAAGGTTCGAGATTACCACGATATGATTAAGGCCACTGAAGTTCAAAGCATCATCGACTGCGCCGAAATGGCGACTAAGGCTTCCCTGTTTCGTACCGAAAGTCGCTGGGGTCTTAGCCACTATCGCCTGGCCTATCCTGCTCGTGATCCAAAATGGGACGGGAAGTATTGCGTCGTCAAAAAGAATCTCGACACCAATGAAATGGAGTTATCGAGCAAGGATGTTCAGAAATACAAGTGGGATTACCCGAACAGGCTGGAGTACGACTATCCGGAGATGAAGCATGACCTTGGAAAAGGGTTTACCCATCCCCCTAACGATTTTAATGACCCCTGGATCGTTGAAAAGGTTGACCGGGAAGGAATGGATATACCCAAGAGAATGTTTGTCAAAAAGGAGGACTAGTAGATGAGTGGCTGTGATTGCAAAAAGTATGAGTGGGTTAAAGTTGATAAGTCTAAATGCGATGGGTGCGGCAACTGTGTTGAGTTCTGCCCACGCGACGTGTTGCGCCTTGATAACCAAGGTTTCCCATACATGGCTTATCGTGATGACTGTTGGTACTGCGATGTCTGCAAATTTATGTGCCAATTAGATGCCATTGAACTTGAGACCGTCCCGTACCTGATTCGCTAATTGTAAACGTTACAGGTAAGTACCCCCGTTTGGAAAAGGGGGTACTTACCCCTACAACTCTTGAAAAAGATAATTTTAGCTGGTTAGAACGAGTGGGAGGTGACGAATTTGAGACCTAAAGTTGTAATGGAGATGCTGTCGGCCTGTGACGGCTGTGAGGTTTCGATCCTCGACCTCGGCGAGGACCTTTTGAAAGTTCTGGAAAAGATCAGCATAGTTCACGCGCCATTGCTAATGGACCACAAATATTTTAGTGCCGAGAATGGTAGTCGTGAAATTAACATTCCCAAGGCTGATATAGGCATTCTTTCAGGTAGCATCCGTAATGAGGAAAATTTAGAGGTTGCCAGAGCAGTGCGGGAAAAATGCGACATAGTTATTGCAAACGGAACTTGTGCTTGTATGGGTGGGATTCCCGCCATGGCCAATGTCATACCTCTAGACGTGTTAAAAGAAGGTATTTATCCTCCTGAGTTCATAGAGGAAGATAGTAAGCTTATGAAATTACCGGCCTTTACTAACAAGGTTACTGCCCTGAACGAGGTTATGCAGGTTGATATTTTTATCCCAGGATGTCCGCCTTCTCCCGAAATGTTTGCTTCAGCTCTTACGGCGGTTCTCGAGGGTAGGAAGTTTGAATTGCCTATTGACACAGTCTGCAACGAGTGCCCGAAAACCAAGGAAAAACGAACTGTCTCCGCTGACAACGGTTTAGCGTTTCCTGAAATGATCCGACCACTTGAGCCTCTGCCAATCAATGACCGGTGCGTTTTTGAGCAGGGTTATTTTTGCATGGGGGCAGCTACCAGAAGCGGTTGTGGGGCCAAGTGCCTTAAAGTAGATATGCCTTGCCGGGGATGCATGGGTCCCAAGAGAATTGGAGACAACCCACGTGCTGAACTGCTTGGTTCACTATCTAGTTATGGGTACACGTTAAGGGATGTTAACGACCGGCGAGCAGCTTTTAACTGGTTTACGGGGGCTCACAACAATTTGCGACCGATTCGCTAAGGGGGTGTAGAACTTGGGAAAAGAGATTATCATACAGCCAGTCTCTCGCATCGAAGGACATGCCCGGGTTACAGTTATTCTTGATGATGCTGGAAAAGTTACCGATACAAGGGTACAGGTAGTCGAACTGAGAGGTTTTGAGAAATTCTGCATAGGGCGTCCAGTTGAGGAAATGCCGCGCATTGTGACAAGGATATGTGGGGTATGTCCATGGGCGCACCATTTGGCCTCGGCTAAAGCCGCAGATGCGGTTTATGGAGTGCAGATTCCAGAAACGGCAAAAAAGATCCGGGAGTTGGCATATTCTGCCCATTTTATCCACAGTCACCTACTACACTTCTTCTTTCTAGCTGGAGCCGATTTCTTGACTGAGCCGGGTACAGATTACCTGCTTAGAAATGTCATGGGCCTTGCTCAAAAACACCCAGCACTAGTCCAAAAGGTTGTTAAGGTCAGGCATGCCGCCCAAAAAATGACTGAAATCATAGCTGGAAAAGCGATACACCCCGATGCGGCAGTGCCGGGTGGGTTTAGCCGGACGATAAACGAGGAACAAAGAAAAGAATTAAGGGCAATGGCTGGAGAGTGTCTTGACTTCACCCGATTTGCTCTTGATTTTGCAAAGAATAACGTTTTTGCTAAGCTTTTACCAGAATTAAAACTGTCAAAACCTATGGAGACCGGCTACCTGGGTATGGTGGGAAAAAACGGCGATTTGAACTTTTATGATGGGAAACTGCGTTTGCAAAGGACAAATGGTAGCCGCGTGGAATTCGAGCCCGTTGACTATTTAAATTATATCGGAGAACACTCTGAAGATTGGACCTACATGAAGTTTCCATATGATTTATCAGCGGGCAGTTTATCGATGAATCCTGACCATCCATTAGGTGTTTACCGCACTAACTCGTTGGCAAGACTAAATGTTTGCGATTACATTCCTACACCTCTTGCGCAAAAGGAACTGATCGAGTTCCGAGCAGAAGTAGGCGGAGTAGCACACCACACTTTCCTTTATCACTGGGCCAGGCTCATTGAAGCTTTATTTGCAGCAGAACGGGCGGTCGAACTGCTTGAGGACGAAGGGATTACTGGAACGCATGTACGCGAGAAAGCAGAACCGCGTGCCGGTCGTGGTGTAGGCGTGGTTGAAGCGCCACGAGGAACTTTAATTCACGACTATGAGACTGATTCCAACGGGTGTCTGACCAAGGTGAACCTTATTGTAGGTACTACCCATAACAATGCGGCTATTAATATTTCGGCTTTTAGAGCGGCGCGTCTCGTCCTTGCAGATGGAAAATGCAGCGAAGAAGATCTTAATAAGATTGAGATGGCTATTCGAGCTTATGACCCGTGCTTTAGCTGCGCAACGCACAAGGTTGACGGTAGCCTGTCCGTAAGACTCGAAATAGTGGATGCACGGGGTAAAGTATTAAAGACACTTTATAACTAGTAAGAAGGAGATAGTTAACAATGCGTACGGGACAGATTTTAGTAGTAGGATGCGGGAATTTATTGTTTGGAGATGATGGTTTTGGCCCCGGCGTTATTGAATGTTTAAAAGCGAAGTACCAGCTTCCCGACGGTGTAGAAGTGATTGATGCGGGAACCAGTGCTGGAGATCTTCTACTGGACGCACTTTTGGGGGAGCGCGGTCCGAAACAAGTTATCTTGATCGACGCCATAGACCTGGGCTTGAAGCCTGGGACGGTAAAGGAAATTGATCTGGAAGAAATCCCTTTAAACAAGAGGGATGATTTTTCCGTACATCAGTTTCCTTCCCTTGATATCTTAAAAAAACTCCGGGATAGCAAAAGTGTCGATGTACGGTTTTTGGGCTGTCAGGTTGAGTCAATACCTGAGGAAATATGCCAGGGCCTATCGGATTCCGTAGCTCATGCTGTTTTAATAACTGCTGAAGCTGTCGTCAGCATGGTAAGTTAGGCAGGTTAAGAGTTCAAAAATAAAAGTTAAATTATCCGAACAGACTGTAATATCCTAGAATTAAACACGACCTTAGAGATATTATTTTCTCCCCGGTCAACCTTTCAACGATATAAAGCAGAAACTTTGTAGGCGGTAATCGCATAAATGAGGGAAGCATAATAAAATCTTGCAATGAAGGTATAAATGCACTTATTAACCTTTTAAAGATTTGAACCACGACTTTGCAACAAGTAAGATCAAATTACCTATTTGGATGAGCCTCTAATTTAGCAAACCAAAATTCCTGAATTGGAAGCTAGACTCAGAAACAGTAATAATAATTCACCTTTCTGACGACTACAAAAGGAGCCCCAAGAATAGTATGAAAGCTATGCTTCATGCTATTTTTGAGGCTCCTTTTTTGCTATCAAATAAGCAGAGAAGAGACTTGTGAATGGAATCTTTGATAAAAAGATGTCGGTTACTCTTCACGAGGGAAGAAGGGGCCATGTATTTTGCCGAAGAAGCAGCTACATATTGATGTTTAGGAATATTTAAGGGACATTATGGAACCATTGGTAGTTCTATTTAATTCAAACCATCCATTACCAGGTATATAAGTAATCCTATTCAGTTAATTTTGAGTAGATGCTTAAAGATATCCCCTTATTTGTGATTGCTAAAAGCATGCTGAATTAATGTTGATAATTCTAATTTCTTTGGATGTGGCATAACCCATAAATAACAAAAAATTTAAAACAGGGGGTGATTGGTAACTCCATTTAAATTAAAAAATAACCACCTATATCTTAGCCATTTAACTGCATCTATCTCAATTATTGGTTTAATGGCAACAACTTCCTGTTTGAAAACAAGACCACGGTGTACCGATGAACAAGAATTCGATGAACACTGTCGAAATTAAAGTACGGTGGCTCAAGCAGTGTAACACGCCAAACGCCATGACCTCCGTTCCACGTAGTTGAAACTTTCTTACATTCCAGGCAGTCGTGCCAAAAATTCTGTGCGTCTTCATTAGGGAATATATTCACGAATTCCCGATTACATTTGAGTAGTCCCTGCCCTAGTATTAATGTCAATTCTATAGCTCTTCCATTATGAAAGATGTTTCCCTTGCTCTATATCACAGACTGAGCTAACCGACTACTACCCATTACTTAAATTCAACTGAATTTAAAGGGGGTCAAGACCCATATGAAAGTTGGAACGCTACAAAATAATCCAAAACAACAGAAAGGAAAGATTGCATTAGCTGGATTTGCTTTATTTTTTATAATTACTGCTTTTTTACCTGGAGGATTTTTCGGGCAATCTATACAATGGACTCAGCAATATACCCCTGTAGCTAATAGTCTTACTGGTTCCGCACTTGTTGCAGTGCTTCCTCTCGTTATAATGTTTCTTAGTCTGGCCGTTTTCAAAAGAACGTCTCCCTTTTCGTGTGGTTTGGGTCTGATCGTTGCGTTGATTTTATCAATTTTTGTCTGGGATATGCCAATAGGTATAGCATCAAATGCAACATTATATGGATTTATGCTAGCGCTAATGCCAATCTTATGGACGTTAACCTGCGCAGTCTGGGTTTACAATATGCTTGTAGACAGCGGACAATTCGAGGTAATTAAAAAGTCATTGGGTTATGTTACTAATGACCGTCGAATTCAAGTTATTCTTCTCATTTTTGGCTTTGGTACGTTACTTGAAGGTATATCGGCTTTCGGTGCTCCTATTGCAATTACTTCAGCTATGATGGTTGGTGTCGGCTTTCCTCCGATGACAGCGGCGGTTCTTTGTTTATTAGCTGACACAACTCCCTGTGCATATGGCACTCAGGGTACCCCGCTAGTAGTGCTTCAATCTGTAACAGGTCTTGATCTAAATTCGCTGTCGAGTATGATTGGAAGGCAAACCCCAATAACGACTGCCCTTTTTGCCTGTGTTCTGGTGTGTTTCTTTGCCGGTTGGAAAGGGTTTATAAAAATTTGGTGGGTTCCGCTAATTGCTGGACTTTCTTACGGAGTAACAGCTTTTATAGTGTCAAACACCGTTGGTCCATTTGTCGTTGATATTGCTGGAGCACTTTCAGCAATAGGTATTACCATGATCATCTGCCGTTTCTGGAGACCGGAAAAATTATGGTTGTTACCAAATGATGACCCGGATACACCGGCCAGATTCGAAGGCCAAAAAATGCCTTTGTCGAAAACCTTGCGAGCATGGTCTCCATATATTTTAATGATTGCTTTTATTAGCATTGTGAACACCTCATCCACGATAAAGGCATTTGGTGTAAAAGTCAGTACTGTTAAGATACTGTGGCCAAATCTGCACCAAATGGTTTCAAAGGTACCTCCCGCAACTATAAACATCGAAAAATATAACGCAATCTGGGGTCCTTGGCCCTTGCTGACAGTTGGTGGTACACTGGTCTTTTTTGTAGGGCTTATTACCATTCTGGTTACCGGGATAGGTTTCCGTCGTGCAGCAAAGTCCTTTAAAACAACTGTCGTGCAGTTAGCTTCGGCATATGCAACAATCATGTTCATTCTTGGTATTTCACAAGTAATGAACTACTCAGCTATGACCTATACCATGGGCATGGCCTTCGCTACAACCGGTTTTTGGCTCCCGATGAGTACCGCAATACTTGGTCTGCTAGGGGTCTTTCTTACCGGTACGGATGCTGCATCAAATGCCTTATTTGGTCAAATGGTTGTTGTTTCCGCTGATCATTCCGGGCACAGCTCTTTACTGGCCGCCAGCACTCTGAGCTCCGGCGGTGTAATGGGCAAATCTTGTGCGCCTCAGGACCTCGCGATAGTAACGGCATCGGTAAATATTCCAGGAGCTGAAGGTGATATTATTCGCCGTGTTGTGTGGGTATCGGTTGTCTTTACGATTATCATCGGTGCAATTGCAATGATACAGGCCCATGTTTTCACTTGGATGATACCTGGTTACACGGCTATTGCTACAGTGGTTCATAAGACCTCGCCTTTGGTTCTATGGGGCTTTCCTATAATAGTAGGATCTATATTGGTACTAAGCTTGTACATGATGATCCGTCAATGGCAGGATAAAAATACCTTTTGCCCTGGTGGTGAAGGGAAGGTACGTAGAGAACCCCTACAACAGGGAAACATCCGTCAAGACTGAATATCTAATGAAGAGCCTCCTGTTACTTAGTGACCGAATTCGGAGACTGACCTCGGAACAAAGGGAGGTAACGAACTACGTTGTCTGCCTAGAGTGAAAAGCCGCGGTGGCTAATATTATACAAAGAATAGAGGGTCGGAACAAACAGTGTGCAAGCAAATATTTAGGTTAAGGATTAAACGAATACTGCAATGTAAGAATGGCCCCCCTATCGAAGGAGAGCCATTCTTATATTAGGGAAAGTCAAAATTTCGCAGAAAGTTAAATACAACTGTGATATGGATTCTTTCATCAATAGAATGATACTCCGGTATTACGACGGCAAGGTTCTACATCCATTGAAGACCCAGCTCATAGGATGCAACCGAAAAAGGGATGAGAGAAGGGCCCTATAGGATAATACCTTGTTGAAGCAAAAGACCTTTGGACACTTGGGGGACTCTGGGAAACGCAGCCTACTTCGCTAGGTGCACACTCCGGTTTCTATCCCAACAAATCGGGACGATACTTGCAGGTGCGAAATGGCGGTTAAAGCAAAGAGTTATCATTATCACCCAACGCTGATACGCGACGACTTGATATGAATGGACACTCTTTTAAGCATCTAGATTACGTACATCTTTAGCATAACGATTAATAAAGTCTCGGCGTGGTTCGACTTTGTCTCCCATCAAAACCGTAAACATTTCTTCAGTTCTCATGGCATCTTCCATAGTCACTTGTAAGACCGTTCGCTTTGTTGGATCCATCGTGGTTTCCCACAACTGCTCTGGATTCATTTCTCCTAAACCTTTGTAGCGTTGAATTTCAACTTTTTCTCTTCCTATCTTCTCCAGAATCTTAGCAAGTTCCTTATCTGTATAGGCATATTGAATATCTCTTCCTTTTTTCACCTTAAAAAGAGGGGGCTGAGCGATATAAATAAAATGATTTTCAATTAATGGCCGCATATAGCGATAGAAGAAGGTTAATAAGAGTGTCCGAATATGAGCACCATCTACGTCAGCGTCTGTCATAATAATCAGCTTATGATAACGCGCTTTTCCTATATCAAATTCATCGGAAATACCGGTTCCCATTGCAGTAATCATGGCCCGAATTTCAGCATTTCCCAAAATTTTATCGAGTCTCGCCTTTTCAACATTTAAAATTTTACCACGTAAAGGCAAAATTGCTTGGAACCGTCGATCCCTACCCTGTTTTGCCGAACCACCTGCACTATCTCCCTCAACCAGATACATTTCGCACAAATCCGGTTCTTTCCAAGAGCAATCCGCTAGTTTGCCCGGCAGAGAGGTTCCCTCTAGCGCGCTTTTACGACGGGTCAACTCCCTTGCTTTACGAGCAGCATCGCGCGCTCGTGCGGCTTGGACAGATTTATTAATAAATTCCCTGGCAATTGTTGGATTTTCTTCAAGGAAAGTACTTAATCCTTCCCCTGTTGCGGAGTCCACGATACCCCTGACTTCACTGTTTCCAAGTTTTGTTTTCGTTTGCCCTTCAAACTGTGGGTCGGGCACTTTAACTGAAATTACGGCGGTCAATCCTTCGCGGATGTCATCTCCAGATAGATTGGAATCAGTGGCTTTTAGCATATTACTTTTACGGGCATAATCATTTACCACCCGTGTTAAAGCAGCCTTAAAACCTGCCTCATGAGTTCCCCCTTCTTGGGTATTAATATTATTAGCATAGGAAAACAAATTTTCGGCGTAACTGTCATTGTACTGAATACAGACTTCAACTTGTACCTGACCTTTGGTTGTTTCAATAAATATTGGTTGGTGCAAACAGTCTTTGCTTTTGTTGAGATAAATCACAAAATCCTGAATACCACCCGTATGTAAAAACGTTTCTTTGACATTTGTTCGCTCATCCGTTAGGTTGATCTTCACGCTTTTATTTAAAAAAGACAGCTCTCTAAGACGATGTGCCAGAATATCAAAGTCATAAACGGTATCTTCGAAAATTTCCGGATCCGGGGCATAGGATATTCTTGTTCCATTTTTATCAGTTATCCCTATATTCGCCAGTTCTGTAGTAGGTTTTCCTTGTGAATATTCCTGATGATATACATGGCCCCCTTTTGAGACCTCCACAATTAACCATTTTGCCAAAGCATTCACGACACTTAAACCTACTCCGTGAAGTCCACCTGACACTTTATAAGCGCTCTCGCTCCCGCCAAATTTCCCACCAGCGTGTAATACCGTCAGAGCCACCTCGACAGCGGGTTTCCCAGTTTTAGAATGTATATCTACTGGAATTCCCCGCCCATTATCTATTACAGTAATGCTACTGTCTGTATGAATAAATACATCAATTAAATCGCAAATACCGGCTAACGCTTCGTCAATGCTGTTATCAACGATCTCATAAACAAGCTGATGGAGGCCTCGGGTGCTCGTATTACCAATATACATTCCAGGACGTTTACGAACAGGGTCCAATCCTTCGAGCACTTCAATTTGCCCTGCATTATAACTGTCACCAGGGTCTTGATAAGGTATATCTGCATTTTCCAGCAAAGCCTTCACCCCCCAAATAATTACTAAAGTCCCATCATTATACACTAATTAGTTATTTATTCAAATTTTAACTTCATCCTATTAATTACAAGTGTTCTGTTATATCCTAAAATGTAATTTTTTGCATAATGTTTGTACTGAAATCGGCAATAATAAATGTCCTCTCATTGTAATAATTAATTTTTCTTTGTTTAACTTTCCAGGATCTCTCCTAATTTCTCAACTCAATTACTAGAGATATAAAGTTGTACATAAATTGATTGAATCATCTCTTTGAATCTTATGCCAACTTTCTAAGTTTTATCAAAAAAGAGGTTTTCATAAGTTCCTGTACTTATGAAAACCTCTTTTTTTCATTTGCCAAATTTATCTTTATGGATGTCAACGCCAGGTACACAAGTTTTCAGGTGCTTTTTACATCATTTCCATTCCAGGGGCTCCACCCACCTTAGGCTGAATGTCTAAGATCAAGCACTCGGTGGTTAGAAGCATTACCATAGATCCATCTACTAACATATCCTTGGCAAAACTGCACCCGCGAATAACTCCAAGCGCCTTGTCCCCCCAATGGCGGTTTTCAGTAACAAGTTTCCCTTTCCCGCCCGCACTTCTCCAATACAGCAGGACTGCCTACCTAGGGGGTGTTCACAGAGCTCGTTCATTATCTGTTCACACTCCTCGGAGTCTACAACTATCAAAAACTTACCCTCATTTGCAAGATAAAGCGGATCAAGCCCCAAAAGGTCACATATTGACCTGACTTCGTTGTCTATCGGTAGGGAATTTTCATTAAGGTAAAAGTCATGACCACAAGACAGTGCTATTTCTTTAAGGGCAGTTGCAACCCCTCCTCTAGTAGGGTCGCGCATAAACTTAACTCCCTTAAATTTCTTTAACAATAATCCGATTATGTTACCAAGCGCGGCACAATCACTCTTAACACTAAAATCAAAGCCCTCTCTCTTTGCCATCACGGCCACACCGTGCTCCCCGATGCCCCCATTGATCAGAATCTTGTCACCAGGCGAGATTCTATGATAACCAAGGTTAGCCCAGGGCGGCAAGACGCCTAACCCCGTTGTATTAATAAAGATACCGTCCAGGTGGCCCCTTTCAACAACTTTGGTATCGCCGGCTACCACCATTACTCCGGCTTCCTTTGCTGCCACCGACATAGAGTGGACTATTTGCTCTAACTGGTCTATTGGGAAACCTTCCTCGAGCATAAACCCTGTCGTCAGGTACTTGGGTACGGCTCCACTTACGGCTAGATCGTTTACCGTGCCACACACCGCCAATTTGCCGATATCTCCGCCGGGAAAAAAGACTGGGTTGACCACAAAAGAATCGGTAGTCATGGCTGGGGCACCATCCAAAACCGGCAGGCAGGCTGCATCTCCTTCCTTTTCCAGGATATCGTTTTTAAGGTTTCTAAAAAATATTTCATTAATTAATTCTTTGGTTAAAGCTCCCCCGTCACCATGGGATAATAAAATCCTTTTCCCCTGGGCATCATATTTTTCCATCACCCTGTTCATGCCACACCTCCTAATTATCGTCGTACTGGTAATAGGCTGCACAGGCCCCCTCGGAAGAAACCATACAAGGGCCTACCGGGTGGCAAGGGGTACATGTATTTTTAAATAAAGGACACTGAGGGGGCGAGATCCTACCTTTCAGTAAGTCTCCACAACGGCATTCGAGTACATTCCGTGAGGGCGGGGGCTCCACTGGATAACGGAGAGCTGCATCAAAAAGCTCATACGGGGTGGTTAACCCTAGGCCGCTTGAAGGTATTTTGCCTAAGCCCCGCCATACTGCATCAACAGGTTCGAAGCATTCTTTAACTGCAGTTAGTGCCAATTCGTTACCGTCTTCGGTAACGAGACGTTTGTAAGCGTTAGCCACTAAGGGCTGCCCTAAAAATACCTGCCCCAACAATATTTCTAGACCCGCCAGAATATCAAAAGGTTCAAACCCTGTAACAGCAGCAGGAACGCCGTAATCCTGGGCGATAAAATCAAAAGGGCGACGGCCAGTTATAGCGCAAACGTGGCCTGGCAAAAGCAACCCGTCAAAGGTGCATTCCCGGTCTTCCAGCAATACTTTCAAAACCTGCGGCACTGTTTTATGCAAACTAAGCACCGAAAAATTTTTTACACCGTGGGCCATAGCTTCTTTTATACTTAAAGCCACGAGGGGTGTAGTAGTTTCAAAACCAACACCCAGCAAGACAACCTGTCTGTCCGGGTGCTTTTGGGCCAGAGTTACAGCCTCCAAAGGAGAGTACATGATCCGTATGTCTGCTCCGGTTGCCCTTTCAATCTCCAATGACGAGACGCTGCCAGGAACCCTCAACATATCACCAAAAGTAGCAATGGTTACTCCATTTAAGCGAGCTATTTCGATGGCTTTGTCGATATCTTCCTGGCAGGTAACGCAAACTGGGCAGCCGGGGCCGCTCTTCAACTCAAGCACTTCTTTGAGCAACCCGCGCAAACCGCTTCTAGAAATGGAAACAGTATGGGTACCGCAGACCTCCATAAAAACAGGGCGTTTCCCCAACCGGCTAGTGACCTTAAACGCCAGCTCAAGAACCTTTTCAACAGCCGCTTCGACCAAACCCGTATCCTTAAGACTCATAAGTACTGACATACTCTATAAACTCCTTCCATACTTTGAGGCTTTCGCGGGCTTCGGCGAGATCAACCTTTCCAATTGCAAAACCGGCATGGATCATTACGTATTCACCCACACTCACTTCGGAAAGTAGAGAAATGTTTACACGAAGTTCAACCCCAGAGTTATCTACTATCGCCACGTTGTCATTCCTATCTACCAATAATACCTTCACTGGTACACCCAGACACATTTTCCCTACACCTCCAATAACCGATCATTGCCTGCCCTAAGGACAGTCCACCATCATTTGTCGGGACATTACGATGACTAAACACCTCGTAACCTTGTTTAACTAAAAGATATTGGGTCATGATTTGGAGATAATGGTTTTGCCAACTACCGCCACTGAAAACCACCTTGTTAGGACCTCCCCGATTTCCAACCAGCTTTACCGATTCTACTACCATTGCGATTACAGTGTCGTGAAAATGCCTAGCAACTGTGTTCACGGGAACACCTTTTTTGATATCCTCGATCACTTTTATAACCATTAGACCTGGATCAATTATTCCTTCTCTAATCTCAAACGGGTAGGGAGAGTGTGATTTTGCCAAAAATTCGGCTTCTTTATCACTGTCTGGCCACGATACAAGATTACTCAGTTCTACAGCTGCCTGACCTTCATAACTGATCGTATGGCAGATGCCCAGTAAAGCTGAAATCGCGTCAAAAAGCCTCCCGCAACTACCTGCCTGGGGGGAGTTCAAACCAGTTTTAACAGCCTTCCTGATAACCTCAATTTCCTTTACCTTTTCCTTGAAAATATCTTTTGCTAATAAATGTCCCTTTTCGCCGCCATACTTTAAAAGGTAAGACACTGCAGTCTTCCAAGGATTTTGCACGGCGTTGTCTCCCCCTGGAAGCTGAATATAATCTAAATGAAATTCACGCTCAAAATTAATATAATCGCCCCTCAAAATTTCAAAGCCCCAGGAGTAACCATCCGTACCGTAGCCCGTACCGTCCAGGATTACTCCGATTACCTGCTCATTTAGATAATTATCGGCCATACACGAAGCTAGGTGGGCGTGATGATGTTGGACGGCTATGTGAGCAACTCCCTCAGCCTTTCGGGCTAACCCAGAAGATCGGTATTCAGGGTGAAGATCAAAGACCACTAACTGTGGTTCAGCATTTATTAGGGCTTTAAAATTTTGCAAACTGTCTGTGTAATTTTGTTCTCCTTCAAGAGTACCAAGGTCACCGATATGCTGGCTCACGAAAGCTTGCTTGCCCTTTAAAAGACAAAAGGTGTTCTTCTTATCACTACCCATGCCCAAAATTGCCAACGATTTTGTATCGTCAACTGGAACATTGAGGGGCATCGGAACATACCCTCTGGAACGTCGGTAATACTGAGTTTTACCGGCCACTACACTTGCTACAGAGTCGTCACACCGGTTGACAATCGATCGGTTGTGCCACAAAAAATAGTCAGCAATAAAACCCAAATTTTCTAAAGCCTCCCGGTTCTCAACACATAGTGGCATATCGCTGTAATTGCCACTGGTCATTACCAACACCGGCGGTCCCTGGTCCAATAGCAAGATATGCAAGGGGGTATACGGCAGCATTACCCCCAGGGTGTCATGCCCCGGCGAAAGCTCCCGTGGAAGGGAATATCCATTATTTTTCTTTAAAATAACTATTGGCGATGCAGGCGAGGAAAGCAAGGAGACCTCCGCAGCACTTAACCTGCAATACTCAGCAGTTGTTTCCAAATTACGGCACATAACGGCCAGGGGCTTATGCGGCCTTTTCTTTAGGTGCCTTAATCTCCTCACGGCCTGTTCATTCTGTGCATCACAGGCAAGATGAAACCCGCCGAGGCTTTTCAGAGCGATTATAGATCCCTCCTTCAATAACCCCTGGCAAGCTTCCAACCAATTCCCTGAAACCTTTTGACCATGCCGATCAACCAACTCAACCTGCGGGCCACAGGCGGGACACGCTACCGGTTGGGCGTGAAACCGACGGTCAAGAGGATCAATGTACTCAACCGCACAATCCGTACACATTTTAAAGATTTTCATCGATGTTTTTTCCCTGTCATAAGGCAACTGCCTGACAATGGTAAATCGCGGGCCGCAGTTGGTACAATTTGTAAAAGGATAACGATAATGGCGACTAGCTGAGTCATTTATGTTTTCTTTGCATTCGTTACAGATTGTGATATCCGGCGGAACCATGACTTTACCTTTCGACAGACCCATACTCTGAATAATTTCGAAATTTGAATAACCTTTTGGGTTAAGCTCATTTTTTTGAATCTTAGTTATCAGAGCCAGTGTCGGAACTTCCTCAACAACCTCGATGGCAAACTGCCGCATTTCCTCCTTCAGGCCTTCCACCTCAACAACCACACCTTCTCCTGCGTTCCATACTCTCCCACTCAAACGATGTGACTTCGCCAGTCGATAAACGAACGGCCGAAATCCCACCCCCTGAACAATCCCTTCGATTCTGAAAACTGTGCGACCCACGGAGTTTGCCACGAACTTCACCCCCAAATCCGTAATATACAACTCGTAAGATCTGTTCTACTGGTAATTCAACATATTTAATCAATATTATATTACAGTTAAATTTCTCCTTTTTCTCCAAATCATCCTACCTATTAATTGGCTCCAATCTTCTATACCCTCATCCTTTAGAGCAGATACTGGAAATATTTTTAAATTGCCATTTATTTTAAATAGTTCTTCAACATATGACCCGAGATTAAAAACAGTATAAGGAAGCAGATCGGTTTTAGTGATAACAACTCCATAAGCCTCACGGAATGCCAGGGGATACTTGGCCGGCTTGTCCATGCCCTCAGTAACGCTCGATATAGTAATCTTATAATCATCCCCCAAATCAAACTCGGCTGGGCAAACGAGATTCCCCACATTTTCTATAATTATAAGATCTAACTCGTCAAGCGGCAGTTGATTTAATGCATCCCCAATCATTTTCGCATCAAGGTGGCATGCTCCATGAGTATTAATTTGTACCACCTCCACGCCTGTCTTAGCTATTCTTTCAGCGTCATAGGTAGTGTAAATATCTCCTTCTATAACTGCAACACAAAATTTATCCGTCAGAAGAGGGAGGGTCTTTTCTAAAAGAGTTGTTTTACCAGCGCCTGGTCCACCTATCAAATTAACCATAACAACTCCCTTTCCCTCAAGAAGACGCCTATTAACCGCAGCTATTTCTTCGTTTGCCTTTAATAATTTTTCGGCTATTATGACCTTAACCATTTGCATTTTCCCCTTCCATGCCTTCAAATTTTTCTAATATGATATCCTTTCCCTCAATAATTTCGATATCATTACCGCCACATTGCTCGCATGCAAATACTAATTCAGTGGAAGTATATTTATGTTCGCAAGAATGACATTGCATAATCGGATCTGTTTCAGCTATGACTAATATAGCCCCTTCTAATTCAGTCCCCTTCTTTATAACATTGAAACCGAATTCCAAAGCATGGGGCAGTGCCCCTGACAATTTTCCTACTATAAGATTTATTTTGGTAACCTTGCTTACACCATTTCGTTTAGCATGTGCACGAACATTATCAAGCAGATCCTGGATTAGCGCTAATTCATGCAATTGCAAACCTCCCTTCCAAAGAGGATTCTGAGATACAGTTCTCCTTTATTCAAACTGTATTTATGAGCTAATCCCCCAAATATCGGCAGATGCGGTACCCCCAAAACTCTATACTTAATCGACTATGCTACATTTCTTCACGTTGATTAGATTTTCGGAATGGAATGCATCACATCCGATTTACATAGATTAATCAAGATTGCCCTTTTGTTCATTTATATCAATATAGAACAACCAATAGCAGCAGTTAGTATTAGCGCAGCCTTATATATCAGGACAGTTGGAATAAATTTAAACAAATTGTTGCCAATTAAAAAACCTGCAAGGAGTGGTACTATATATCTAAAGGAGCCAAGATAGAGTGATGCATGGTAATGAAATCTGATCTGAATCAGAGCAAGGCTAGCTAGGCTAACAAGAAAAAAATATGTACTTAGACTTGCCCTGAATACATTTTTTTCATAACCCTGGTTTACACCAAAAAGAGTCACGGGGGGACCAGGCATCCCAAAGCTGCTACTCAAAGCACCGCTTATTAGACCTATAACTAGGGCTGCCCATTTTTCTTCTTTTAATGGCTTCTTTAGATCAAACAGCAATGCTACTGCTGAGATAAGTGTTATCACTCCGATTGATTTCTTCAGGAATACTTCATTGCCAACTTGGATGATTAACAGGCCCAAGAAAATCCCGGGGATACTTGCGACAAACATATTTTTTATCAAATCAAGACGGACATACTGCTTTGTGGCGGCAGTCATTAAAAAACATGAAACCGCCGTCATGACCAGCCCATATACCGCACTGATCTGAACTGGATGAAAGTGTAAAAATAGAGGTACAAGCATCACTGCGATACCAAAGCCTGTTATTGCCTGAAAAGTCGATGCTAGAAAAACCCCAATGAAGGAAATAATAATCCAATTTTCTGTCAAACTGCTTCACCAGAATTCTTATTTATATTGTCTTCATAATATAAATTATTTCATACATCGATCTTTCGTTACGGTGTCTTCTAACTGTCCTGTTGCATTAACTCCTCCAGAGTTATACTGTGATAAGTACAAATAGCATTCAACTTAGCCATAAATGCCTTCTGCTCAGATATACTTTCCATCTCAGTAGTAAGGCCTTTCATCCACTTGACGATATAATCTCTTTCCCTCGCTCTAGTATCTTCTTCAGTCTCAACTTCAATATTAGTTTCCAACAAAATCACCCTTTCAGTTTTTATTTCATTCCTCCCATAATTCAGGCAATGCGATCCGTTTCCAAAATAGCTGGACTTGTTTTTGCTGTGGACCGTAACCTTCGAGCCGTTCAAAATAGCCACCGCTACCCAATGTAGTTTTGTAGTCAAGATCTTCTGGGAGCTTCCGGTTCGGCCATTCCTCATTTAGGGCTTTGATCAACTTCAAGAATAATTCCCTAGTTCTGTCTTGTCCTATTGCTTCAACTGCCATTAAGACTCGGTTCAAACTAAGCTTCCCATTATTTCCGTCTAAATCTATCTGTTCATTAGCCCACCGCTGAAAAGCCTGGGCGTAATCATGCCGAAATTTTACGTTTTTATATAGAACTTGATCAAAATACGGTCGGTTACTGGCAAAAAGTTCTGCTATCGTTTTATCCGGGTATCTACCCATGCCCATTTTCTTCGATAAAAACTCTTTTATCTTTCTTACCTTCTTTCAATTAAATAATATAAACAGCTCAAACTGGAAATTCCGTCTGCCAAGGCCTCTAGTAGATCACTCAAACGACTCTTAAAACTAGGCTTAAGGCAACAAATGCAAGTATAGTATTGCAACTGAAATATCACCAAATTAAATTCTATTTCTAGGACCACGGCTAAGCACCATTGGATACTAGGTCTTGTAAACTAACCATGTTTTACCTTAAATATATAACATGCAGAGTTAATAAAGTACCATTTTATGTAAGTAATTTAGTAGTGATCTTGAATGAACCTATACCGTGTATCTTTAAGCCTTACAAGGGGTCTAATAATTGATATTGCACCCACACAAAGAGAAGATTCCCAAAGGACTGCGAAAGATTACAAAGTTGAGGTAAAGATCTACCAGAATAGCGAACGGATCGTTCCTCTTGTGACAAAGGATAAACAACTGGGATATACATGATATCCTAGTTGTTTCCGATGTGCTTCTACTTTCAATTCTTTTCTATAAGTGTGGGTTGCCCACTCTCCGCAAACGCCTTACTTGTTTGTCTAGGCATGGTCTAAATAAACAAGTAGAGTGCTTGTAAAAACGATAGCACGAGTGTCCGTTTGAAATTGTTTATACATTTATAAACAATTATTTATCAATGTATAAACATCAAACAAACATAATGATATAATTGCAGTGGGGGTGAAGCAGCTGTGAACATAGCTTATATTCGTGTCTCGTCGGTTGACCAAAACGAGGAACGACAACTCAAAGCAATGGAGAAAGAGAACATAAAAAAATACTTCATTGAAAAAGTAAGCGCCAAGGATACAAAAAGGCCCAAGCTTTTAGAAATGATCGAGTTCGCCCGTGAAGGTGACACGATATTTATTAAAGATTTCTCAAGGTTAGCCAGGAGTACGCAGGATCTCCTTAATATTGTTAAAGATTTGGACGAAAAAGGTGTTAAGTTAAAATCCTTGAAAGAAAACTTAGATACTAATACAAGCACGGGTAAATTAATGCTCACCATGATCGGGGCTATTAACGAATTTGAGAGAGCCAATATGCTTGAACGGCAGCGTGAAGGGATTGCGATTGCTAAGGCTAAGGGGGCTTACAAGGGAAGGAAGAGAATTGAGAAGCCGGACAATTGGCAGGAAATATATACAAGATGGAAGAATAGAGAATTAACGGCTAATAAGGCAATGGAACTATTATGCCTTAAAAGAAATACCTTCTATAAACTGGTGACTGAGGTTCGATCACGTGACTCGATACAAAGGAGCTGATTATCTTTGACCATACTTAATTTCGAGAATAAGAAAGAAAAGAAAAGAAGGCTTACGCGAGAATTTGCCACTAGACTTGGGCAGGAAGCTGCCAAGGATTTCAGATATGATCCATATAGCGATCCTGTTATGGCGGACATTTTTAAAGGGCTGGGGTTGCCACATCCAAAGAGGTAAATTCTGTCCGTGGCCCAAGTACACGAAAGAGAAAACCCTGAAACAGACACCCCAGTAAAATGGCGTCAGTGAGAGAAAAATGGACTTTGGCCTTTAGAACAAAAACACGCTCAAATGGTGCAAATGCGAAGGAAGCGAAAACAGGTAAATCGTGTCTCATGGTCAAATTTGAGCGAATATGAAGAAGTCAAACAAATTTAACTTGTCATAGTGACCATTATAGGACCCAAAAAAGATTTGACATTGAACGTCGAATGTTATATTAAACTGCCAATTGTATAAGTTTAGTAAGTAATTTGTATTTTGAAAAAGAAAGGTTGGAACTGCATTGGATCATAGCCTGATTATTTCAGTTCGTTTTTAAGTACTATGATTATTGATATGAAGACACTCATACTCCTGAATTTCGTCATTAACATTATTAATGCAGGAGCTATTGCGATTATATGGCATCAATACCGAAAACGCTTTTTTGGTATATCCTTTTGGCTGGTTAATATGACTTTGCAGGCAGTCGGAGTAGCTTTGATTATTCTGCGCGGTGTGGCCGCGGATTTTATTTCTATTGTGCTTTCAAATACTTTGCTTCTAGCAGGGTCAGTAATTCTTTTAATCGGAATGGAACGTTTTACTGGAAAAAAAGGCATCCAAATCCATAATTATATACTGCTGACAGTTTATGTTTTCTTGACTACTTATTATTGCTTAATTCATCCAAACATTTCAATGCGAAAAATTATTCTGTCTGCGATGATAGTGATTATTGACTTTCAAACTTGTTGGCTCTTGTTACGGAGAATAGCTCCAGATCTGCGTCAAGTAGCCCGTATTACTGGTATAATCCTAGGTTTTTACGTTGTAGTCAGCTTAGCCAGAATGATTCTGCTTGTTATTTCTCCATTACAGACCAGCGATTTCTTTAAATCTGGCATTGTAGACTCATTGTCAGTCACACTGTATATAATGACTAACGTCTGTTTTACAATCAGTATGATATTAATGGTGAACAGTCGTTTGCTTGGAGAAGTCCAAGCCCAAGAGGAAAAGTTCACTATGGCATTTCATTCATCCCCATATGCAATTATTCTAACAAAATCATCCGATGGAGCCATCATTGAAGTCAATGACGGTTTTGTGAACATCTTTGGATACCAATACTCTGAGGTCATTGGAAAGACACTCATTGATTTGAATCTTTTGGTCAGGGGTGAAGACCGCGTAGCCCTGGTCAAGCAATTATCGAAGGGTAACAAGGTTCAAGGGGCCGAATTTCAATTTCGAAAAAAGTTAGGTAATTTGATGACAGGGCTCTTTTCGGCTAACACAATCATGATTAACAACGAAAAATGCATCTTAGCAAGCATAAGTGACATTACAGAACTCAGTCAAATTAAGCAGCGTTTGCAAGTTATGGCTACCCATGATGCATTAACGGGCTTGGCTAATAGAACGTTATTATATGACCGATTTGATATAGCAGTGGCAAATTCACAACGCAAAAACAAGAAATTGGCAATAGTATCACTTGATCTCGATAAGTTTAAGACAATTAATGATAAGCTAGGTCATGATGCTGGAGATAAGGTGTTGATTGAAGCGGCTATCCGGCTAACTGGTTTTTTACGCAAGATTGATACTGTTGCACGCTTTGGGGGAGACGAATTTGTGTTGCTGTTGTGGGATTTGGACCATAAAGACGATGCCATCAAAGTCACACAAAAGATCTTAAATGGTTTTCAACAGCCATTTAAGATTGGTGAGCATAAACTCAATCTTACAGCCAGCATAGGAATAGCGATGTATCCTGAAGATGGTAAAGACATTGATGATCTAATAAAGAAATCCGATGAATCTTTGTATTATGTAAAAAATAATGGCAGGGACAACTACCAATTCTATACCGAATCTATAAGTCTGAGCTAAATTACTTTTCCGTTCCTTCAAACAATAGCCGCTTTAAACGATGTTGGGTGATTCGCTACCCTCCCAAAGTGCGAAGGTTTTATTTATTTAGGAGTTAAATGATAGAAAACTCCCTCGTTCAAAAGGGGGGGGCTGTTACTTAACGTAACATGAATTATGGGACTCCATGCAGGATCGACTACTACTTTGCCCCTGGTGACAGCTTCGCTAGTACTACCCCTAATAGTTGTTTATTTGAATTTTGGCCACTGATTATAACCAATAGACGGATTATTTGATTTATAGTACTTTATGTACTCAACCTCTTTTAGATTGACTTCTTTATCAGTAGCTGTTGCTGATTCCCACAATATTTCTTTTCGTATTGTAAAATCTTTTCGTTCTTCCCTTGTAAAATCTTTTTCAATTAACTTACTATTAGCACTACCAAAGTAGTTAATAGTATCAGTTAAATCTTTACCAATGTAGATTTTTCCGTTAGGATACGTAATTTTATAGATGACCTTCAAAATTTGACCTCCCTTTAAAATCCGGGTTGTCATAACCTTTTTTATAGGAAGCAAAGGAATATACTCGCTTCTTTGGGCTGTCGTAGTCACGGTAGACCGCAGGTTCACTATAATGGGAAAATACGGTATAATATTTCTGAGGTGATTTTAGTGCCAGCTATTAACGATATCCTTGGTAAGCGTGATCAGATTGTCAGTATGGCGTCTCAGTACAAAATTTTTAATGTTAAACTATTTGGCTCTGTACTCAGAGAAGAGGAGAACGAGAAAAGCGACATAGATTTTTTGGTTGAGTGTGGAGATGATTGTTCTCTTTTTGACCTTATCTCATTGAAATATGATTTAGAAGAGATTTTAGGCAGAAAGATTGATGTGGTCACTCCTGATTCTGTACATTGGACATTAAGGGACAAGATACTACAGGAGGCTAGACCCATATGAAAGATGACAAGGTGTTTCTTCAGAACATTCTAGAGTGCATCGTTAAGATTGAAACATATACCAGCTCCGGTAGAGAAGAATTCATGAGGTCAGACCTCATCCAGGATGCGGTTATTAGAAATCTTGAAATTGTCGGAGAAGCTACAAAAAGAGTATCACAAGGAATCAAAGAACAACACCAGGAGATTCCATGGAGACAAATGGCAGGACTACGCGATGTGTTAATACATGACTACATGGGGATTAGCCTAAAGATTGTTTGGAATGTGGTGCAGAACGAGTTGCCTCAACTTAAAATTAAAATAATAGAATTATTGGATTAAGCACTGGACTTTTTGGTTCAGTGCTTGTTTGTATTTGGGGCTTGGGCCCGTCTCGTAATTAATGGAAGAGCTATTGAAAAAATGCTGAATTATAGTTAACTAAATTTGACCAAAATGAGAAATGGACTTTAAGTTACTTGTTATAGTGTTACTTATCGGACTCATCTTATCTATAAATCATATATAAAGGTTCTTACACAAAATTATTTGGGCGTATTCAGCCCGAACTTAATCTCGTAACTTGGATATCAATTACCTTCATCTCATCAATTTCTGAACTATTTGATATCTCTCCCACTCGTTCTCTCAGCTCAAACAAATCAAAGGGCTTATCCATATAATAGAGAATCCCGAGGTCCTTTGAATATTCCATATTCTGAGGATTATCCCCATAGGCTGTCATCATAATCACAGCCACTTGACGGTCTAAGGTGCGAATTTGTTTTAATGTTTCTATGCCGTTCATTCCAGGCATTTTCATGTCCATCAATATGAGATCTGGCTCAAAGGCAATAAACAACTTAAGTGCTTCCGTTCCATTCGCTGCCATTTCAACTTCATGTTGATCCTCCCGAAAAATTTCAAAGAGAAGGCGTCGCACACCCAATTGGTCATCTACTACAAGAATTTTACCCACTTCGTACATCTCTTTCCCTTATATATTTAATATTTAGAATATTCTATATATAAGGGAAAAATCCTTCTCGCGTGTAAGCTATTCACCTTTAAATAGCTTACAAATACTCTATTTATCTAGTGATAGAATGCCTGGTGCTATTATCATAATCTCAGTTATAGGACCTAAGGAAATGGGTAAGCCCTAGAAGGCACTTCTAAGGCTTTTAAAGTTAGTCTGATGTATGAAGACTCACTCTATCGGATTAGCCGAGCTACGACCTAAATAATGAGTTTAGAATCTATTTTCACTTCAAACCTTAAGGGGTACATACTAGGAAAAATCCGGGCGAAAATTGGCCAACTTTACATAGTGCGGGTTATGGGACCCAAGAAGCAAAATAAAGGGAAATTACTTGTTGCTAGGCGAATAACTTGTTAATGCACATTTGTAGAAAAATGCGAACTTGTATGAGAGGGTGAATATGAGTATACCTGACGAACTTTCACTCCTATTGTATTTGAGTGCGAACCAAAACTATTAGCATACTATATCCGATTCGCTTAAAAGCACGGTCCCCAAAAATAAAGGGGAACCGTGCTTTTGCGGTTTTGAACCTTTGACTACACAATGGCGTATCAGCTATCGCTATAAAAATTCCGTTTCCTGTCGGCGTAGTCTTAAAATCAAATTCTTAAATTTCCGGATTATTTTTTTACATTATAAGATTAGAAAAGAACATATGCTCCAGGACCAGTTAAAAAGATTCCGATAGCCACTGCAATGATTGCCAAGTTATATTCATAACCATTAGCTGTAATCGAGAAGCCATTTTTGCCTGTAACTGTAATGATAGCCATAATCATAGGTCCAACGATGAGAATTGCAGCAATTGGAAGTAAGATACCCGCTGCCAAGAATAGGCCTCCAAGTAATTCGCCGAGTCCAGCGAGATAAGCCATAGGTACTCCGGGTTTTATCCCAATAGATTCAAAGAAAGCCGCATTTCCTTTAATCCCGTGTCCACCAAACCAACCAAAGAGTTTCTCCGTACCGTGACGAGCAAAAGATAGACCAAAGACAAGACGAATGAGCAACAAACCAGCATTCAACATTGAAAAACATCTCCTTAATAATAAGTTCTTTTGGTAACTATAACTTAATTAGTAAATAGTCTACTTAAACTATATTAATTACTTTATGTAACTATAATACTATATGTAACATACTTTCGTCAAGTAGATTGATATGTTAAGATATAAAATATCGGAAACAGGAAGAAGGGGGCTGAAGAATGGAAGATTTCCATTTGTGTCCAAAATTCGAAGCTGCAAACGAAATCATTGGCAAACGATGGACAGGTCTCATTGTTCGGATCTTGCTAACGGGACCAAAGCGGTTTAAAGAAATGACTGAAATGATACCGAATGTAAGTAGTAAGGTATTAACAGAACGTTTGAAAGAACTCGAATCGGTCGGTATTGTTACTCGTGATGTCTATCCTGATATGCCTGTACGGATTGAATACTGTTTATCGGAAAAGGGTAAGGAGCTACTACCCGTCGTTGACGAGCTACAGAAATGGGCAGATAAGTGGTTAAGTATTAAGCAAATAGGAAAAGACGAGTAAGGGGCTGTTACACAATGAACAGAAATGTTCATTGTGTAACAGCCCTATTCTACAATTCTATTTTGCTGCTACATGCATATTCGTTTTTTATTATGACCTCAGGAATATTCTTCGATTTTAATCAAATATATGTATAACAGCTTGTGGCCGTTACTACGCATTCTTCTCAAAATGTGTAGTAAGCTCCCCTTGTTCCAATCGGTACTGACCAGGGTTTTTTGAGGTAAAATTCGGGCGAAAATGGGGAATTAGGTTTTGGCCAACTTTACATAGTGTGGATTATCGGACTCAATCAGTAAAATAAAGGAGAATTATCCAGTTGTGGAGAATTTATGCTCCAATGTGCCAGTAATAAAAAATTGGAGGGGAACAACTAAAATGAAATTTCAAAAGGTCAAAATTCTATTTATTTCAATCATAGTATTATTATCAACAGTCTTACCCGCAACTACAGCCAATGCTCTTTTGGAGCAGTACACAACCAAGAGAATAGGTGGGCAGACAAGATTTGACACCGCCATTGAAGTATCAAAAGAATTTGTAGCTAAGGCTAAAAAACCAGTAGATTCAGTTATTTTATGTACTGCTTATGGCTATGCTGATAGCGTTTCGGTTACTCCGTTTGCAGTATATGTAAATGCACCTATTCTATTAACTGATAAAGAATTTCTGACTCCATCAACACAGGCAAGAATTATTGAAATGAACACAAAAAAAGTTTATGTAATCGGTGGTACTGGAGTAATATCAGATAATGTATTGTCTACGTTAAGTGGTATGGGTATATCTGTTGAAAGAATTGCAGGAGTTAATAGATTTGATACAAATCGACTAATATTAGCAAAAATACCACAAGACTTATGGGGTGCTAATCCAAAATTCATTGATGGTTATGATGTTTTTGTTGGATTAACTGTAACAGTTGATACTATTGAACAAGATAATACGAATAAGATAAATCCAATAATCTTAACTGATGAAAATGGTGATGAAAATGATCCTTATTCAACAAGATCACAATATTATAAGAATATCGTGACTACACTATACAATATATATGGCTATAAGTTTCATCCATTTTGTATGAGTAGCTATGGTCTTTCTACGAACGATAAAGCTATTGAAACATATGGTTTAAGTTTCAGTGATAAATTATCAGAATCAAAACTTAATGGTGATTCTGCTTCTGCAACAAATAACTCTCTATTTGCAAGTAAGTTTGTTTCACATCCATATGCTACTAATAGTGTTCTGATAACTACTGGGCTTAATTATATCGATGCTATAAGTACTGGTCCATTAGCGGCAATCACTTATAGCCCAATAGTTTATAAATTACCAAGTAATAATTATTATTATACATTTTCTAGTGCTTATAAAGCATGTTACAATGATGTGCAAACTGTTTATTACATTGGTGGATCGGTTGTTGTTCCAGATGGTTCTGAAAGCATCTTGAAATGAAAAAATCTTAAATGAATAATGATAATTTAGTTTAGTGATGATTTTATAATCCCCACCTTATTTTGTTTGGTGGGGATTATTTTGTTCAAAGGTTTAGAATTAGCCAATTGTCATAACCTTAGTTATAGGACTCAGGAGGATATTCGTGGTAATATGACGAAGAAATGTAGAATAAAAGTATATGAACCTAATCGGAAATACTTCTGGATTGGGAAGTATAAAGGCTAGTTATTCGAGGACTTAGTTAAATGTTAGTGTTGACTAAATATAAAATTAACTAGAAAGGTGAGTTTGTTGATATGTCCCATAGAACTATTTGGAACTCTTTTGTTATTGCATTATTATTTTTATTAGTCTCTGCCACCAATGTTTTTGCTTCGCCACTAGTCCCGGGTTGGCCAGAGCCTCCAGTTAACTCTACTGAAATTATTGGAGATCGATTAGAAATGACTAGCCCAACTACAGGCACCTTCCACTACAAATTATTTGATAAAAAAGGCAAAGACATAACTTCTGAGTTTCCTGTTGCTGATCTGTTTGTTGACGCGAGAATTTCAAAAAATGGTTGGGAAAATGGAGGAGGCGGAAGAGCCGTTGCAAGCTTGGATCCAAAAACCGGGACCTGTACATTGACCTATGATTTTTCTGAATCGGACAAATACATTGTAGTTGGCATAACGCCTAGATATAGCAGTGGGGATAGTAAAACTTTTGTTATCGGCAATTCCGATGCAGAAGATCTTAAAATGGTTGATGAAATTCATTTTCTAACGGATTCTTTGACTAAGACCGGATCTAATTCTGCCACTTTCAAATACAGTCTCATCAATTTTCTTGATGATATAACGCCAAAAGTCCCGGCCTCTGAGATCGAAGCATTTTCTACTCAAGGTTCAAATGTAACACTAGATCCTGCTACTGGGACTGGTACTCTTACTTTTAATACTTTAAATACCGATCAACTTACCCAGATCATACTTAGAAATAAAGCCACAGGGGTTACTGCCGTGTTGAGCACCTTGGGATTAGACCCAGTTTCTGAGCCACTTGAAAGCACGACACCTTCAGCAATATCCAGTATTAATTTTGCTTCATCTGACTTAGTGAAAACAGGAGAAAACACAGCAACTTTCCATTACAAAATATTGGATCACTTTTATTCTGATATTACTAATGCAATCCCCGCCACAGACCTAGAGGCAACGGCCTCTATTGGTTCCGTCAAGGCTGACATAAGTTTAGACCCGGCAACTGGCACTGGTACTATCACTAATGACTTTTTAGATAGTAATCAACAAATCCTCGTCAGCTTGATGCACAAAAAAGGAATCGGGATCTCAGCGTCCTTAAACCTAGTAAGTCCTGAGTCAAGCACTATTGCTGACAGCGACAAAGAAGATCTGACGATCGCGCAAATATCCTTTTTGCCCACCGATAAAATAGGGTTTAATAACAATGTACAACTGCAATATCAAATATTAAATAAAGAAGGTAAAGATATTACAAGGAAGATCCCAGCTTCTGAATTATTCGCAAGCTCATCCGTTAATTCAATGGTCACTTTAAAACCGGCCGATCGAGCGCTTAGCCTGTTCTATAATGTATATGCCGCAGATAAAACTATTGTTGTTTCTTTAGAGGATAAAGCAACTGGAGTTAAGGCAGCAGTAAATATAGGAAATATGCCCCCAGATCCTGAATTAGTTGCAGAAACAGATTCAAATACTTCCGATAACACAATTGTAACGTTTAAAGATCCGGTTTTAGAAAAAGCAATCCGAACGCTTATCTATAAGCCAACAGCAGATATTTATAAAAGCGAGGTGAGTAAAATTCTAGATTTTTCCATTGATAAAGGTTGTACAGATTTGTCTGGAATCGAGAATTTAACAGGCCTTGTTTCACTTGAAATTAATTCTGATCGAATAAAAGACCTATCATCCTTAAAGAAAATACCAAAGTTAATGGACCTGGAGTATGGAGGCTCATTAAATGATCTAAAATCTTTAGAAGAACTGACAAATTTAAGACTACTGGATCTAAAGAATACTAAAATAAGTTCTGAAGATTTATCTTCGTTACAGAAAGCTTTACCGGATTGTTATATCATGCATTAAAAAAGCACCAAATTAAAGTGTACTAAACACGTCAGTAACACGGAGATTTTACGAGTTCAACAAACAATAGCACCAGCGTCCTTTGATGCTGGTGCTATTGTCATAACGTTCTTTATAGGACTCAAAGGGAATTCACCATTAAAGACCGCCAAGGACTGTGTCCCGTTGCCTCTTTTGCAAGAGACATGCTACGCATAATAATAATTCTAGGTCTATGGTTAAACCTTTTTCTTGGGCAATTTTAAGAATGAAAGAAAATGAAAAAAGTTAAGACTTAGAAGGCGCTTCTAAGCTTTTAAAGCTTGTTCGAGATATCGAGATATTGAGATACCCACTCTATCGGATTAGACGAGCTACGACCTGAATAATAGGCTTAGAATCTATATTTATCTTATATTAGATCTGACTATCCAAAACATGCACTAACCCTGTTATTGCCAAAAATGCTTTCCGAGAATATTTCGAACCTTGCGCTTGTGTTCTTGCAAAAATGGATCTTCCTCTGGATTATATCGAGCCCTTTCAACCTCTTGCCTAATAATAGACTGAAATCTTTCTGTAAAAATGCTTTGTCGTCCAATTGAACTACTGTCGGATCTGAATCCGGTTTTATTGAAGTGAATTGTCAGTATAACCACCCCCAGCGAATAAATCGTTGTTACTCCATTCTACGATAATAGAATAAATTTAACGATAGGTAGCAAAAAAAATCTCTAGAATCCCAGATGGACGGATTAAGAGGTTAATCCACAGGGGGTCGAAATTTAACCCCCTGAAATATATACAAGTGTAAAACTACACTAAGATCATTGAGGGCCGATAATGGACACTATGACATAAGGCTGAAAGAGACGCAATACTTTTCTAAGTATGATAGCCGTTGTTTCTTGTTTCCTTGGTTTAGACGTTTTCTTTTTGTCCGGATAACAATAAATGGACAAAGCTAAGGTCAAATCTTGACCCCCTGTGAATAATAAAACGATATTAAGCCCTAATCTTGTGTTCTTTGAATTCGGATGTAAACTTCTTTTTTGGTATCAAAGCTATCACATATTTACTAGTATAATATCATGATATGGTGTTACTGTTTTATCATATCATGGTTTATAAAAAACCCTCTCATAATGGGAATCGTAGCGATTATTCCTCATTAAACAATCTCTCATATAAATGTTATGGAATACAACTGAACAAAAATGTAATCCTGAAACGAAGCACCTAATATTGTAATTTTGAAAGCGCCACATAAATATTTTTACATCATGTGCTTTCTAACGTTCTCGAAAAAATTGGTCTCTGAAAAATAACCCTTTTTGATTAAAAAGTATGATTCTTAGTTAATTGAGAATGCCGCAGTGAGGTGAGTAAAATAGCAAGAGAAATAGTTCTCGGTATAATTAACGGACTTATTCTTTCGACATGCTAGCATATACCCCAGCTATTCCCGTACATATAGAATATATTCTTCAACTAGAAATAAACTACCTTTATTTTACTTCTTGATTACGTAAAGCACCCTCACGAAATAAACAACAAATGGCTGGGTAGATCCGAGATACTTATTTAACTGGGAACGATTTAATTGCTTTATGGGTAATAATGTCCTTAATCTATTCGTTAGTAATGATACTGGTTTTTTATTGATATTGGGGCTTATGATTATAAAGAAGTCGCTGCGAAACAGGTAATGATAATGTGGTTATGACCCAGATCGATAATATGTCATAAACTAAATGAGATAAATGTTATGACACATTGAAACAAGACTTAAATTACTATAACAATCTAAGAAACCCGCATGGGATAAGACCTTGCGGGTTTCTTAGATTTACCGAATGTGACACAGGGGGTCTTTGTCACATTGACAGCATATAAGGCATAAGGAATGGTTGGCGGCTTACCCCTGGACAACGTTCTTGAAGTTAGATCCCTTGGGTGACTTTCTATTGCAAATCTATTTTAACTAAAGCATTACCCGCCGTAGTATAAACAATTGCGCCATTTTTAGATGCTGCCTCATAAAATTTGGCTACATATAATCCAGTAAAAGACCCTCTTGCTATTAAAATAGCGCTTACTCCTTCCCCTTGCCAATTAAGATTTGAAGCTGCCATTTTTGTTCCAAGTCCACTTGTTATTGTTGCTTGCAAGCCAAAATATTTAGCTAAATTTAAACATTGCTCTGAATTATAATAAGTGTAGGTGCCCGCTTTGAATCCATACATATTTTTATAAGCATAAGGACCATCGCTTCGCCCTCTTGCTGTTGCTTTTAGAGTAGTTGCCTTAGTTGCTTTCGAAGTAGCAGCCTGAGCTACAATGGGATTCATTAGGAGGCCTATGCTGAAACAGCTGATCAGTATAACACTCAATACTTTCTTTGTTAACATTTTGATCATTTTAATTTTCCCCCTCAAATTGTTTTATCTTGATTAAGTTATACCATGTTAGAACCTCCCAATTCTGTATTGAGCAACACAAAAAAAGAGATCCTCAATATCTTTGAGAACCACCCTCATAGAATCTCTTTTTTTAGTTTGTTTAGATCTAGTATTCGGATCTGCTTTTGAACAATCTCTATTATCTTTAAGTCCTGTAGTTCATTTAAGGTCTTTGTAACATTTTCTCTTGTGATCCCAACTAAATTACTAAGCTCTTCGTGAGTAAGTTTCAAGGATATCTCAGTAGCATCCTTTTGTTTTTTGCCATAGATTTTTGTCATTTGTATAAGGTTATTTATTACCTTACTACGTGCATTTAGAAACATTAAATCCTGTATTTGCCTATTAGTATCAGCCAACCTTTGGGAAAGAATCGATATCAATTCAATACTCAACTGAGGAATATCATACAGTAGTATCAGAAAATCACTCTTTTTAATTGCAATAACAGTACTTTTCTCCAAAGCTACAGCAGTTGCTGTCCTAAACTCATTTTGAAATAAAGTCATTTCTCCTAAAATATTACCAGTCTTAAGTATGGCAAGTGTTTTTTCTCGTCCATCCTTATGGAGTTTAACTATTTTGATATGGCCGGATAAAATGAAATAAACACCATCGGTTGGTTGACCTTCTTCAAACAAGAAACTTTTTTTAGGGTAAGTACGCTGAATTGCTTTCTCCTGAATTTTAACGACCTGTTCTTTTGATAAATTTTCAAAAATAGGTATTACTGAAATATCCAAACTCTTTTGCACCTCATCACTTACGGTAATTACATTTTGTTTATGTTCAACAATCCCGCTTTAGACGCAATTATGTGCAGGTAGAGGAAGGTATCTATTTCAGTAGACTTATCAACTAGTAGATTAGTTAACTAATTGACGGGTAGATCGGTAGACTTATCGACTAGTTAATAGGTTAACTCATCGAAACCATCCCGACTTCAACTTGTCATAGTGTGAGTTATAGGACCCAAGGAAAAGAGGTTAGGCCTTAGAATTAGCTTCTAAGGCCTTTAAAACTTATTCGAGGTATAAAAACTATCAACTCTATCGGATTAATCAAGCTACAACCTAAAACTTTTCCGTTATATTTGACTTTAACCCAACCTTAGTTGTAACTGTCTCCGATCTTTAGTACGATGGTACTTTCTCTAGTAAGAGTGAATGCTCTGGAAATCAAAACAAACGTCAATAAGGCACTCTTTTTATAGAACTACCTATGCCAATATGTTATTAAAAAGGCGGATTAATATGATTATGATGTCCCTTGAAAGTTATAAACTACAAATCAACAACATGATATGGCCAAACGAGACTTTAAATATTCTTGCGCGCATTCAGGAGTATAAAGGTATGCAAAGCATATTTAAAAGACAGTTTCCTAAACTTAAAAGGGACTGAGCTATAACCCAGTCCCTTTTCGTACATTTCTAAATCAATTTGAAATTAGATTCCTTAGGTGAAGTTTAACTTTTCTACTGCAATTCTAGGGGAACCCCTAACAAGAGAATATGGACGCACACTTAAACAAAAGTGGAATGTGGCACTAACGCAATTTCATCAGCTTCTAAGTTTCTTTTTTATATTGCTTTCGGTACTTCTATAGGTTAATATTAATTATATAATTACCTCGTTTTTTTTTGGCTTTGCCATCACTGATTCTTTATGATAAGGATTGGTGAATTAATTTCTTTCGCTCTGCTGATAGAGGGAAAGGTTACTTTTATTAGGAATCTTGGGTAGATTAGATTACCTAGGAGAAGCATGCCCGAAAGGGTTATATTTTAAATTTGGTAAAGACTGAGTAAAAAAGGAAGAGTGCAAACTCTGTGTTTTTAGCTAAACGCAGTTTTTTTGTGCTCTTTTTTAGGTTTACGTTCTTTTCTTAACAGAAGATAAACGTCTTAAATAAGCACTTTTGCTTACTCAAAGGTTTGGCGAACAAGTGAAGTTCGTACTTTCTTCTTCCTTAAGTGAGCGATCTGCTCACAATATCCTCCCCTGAGCTATCTGCTCTAATTGGGGTCAATATAATTTTCCATCTGATTCGAACGATCCGTTTGATTCCTCCCTGGCGATCTCGCCTTTGAACGGGAACAAAAACATTTATTTTTTTATCTCAAGGCATCCGTTTTTACAAGTTTCTGCCTGGCGTTATGTCGCTAAAAGTGAAACTCGCTGTCTCGCCAATCGCCATTGCTGATGGCTTTCGGCACCCTTTTCAAAGGGCATAGGCAGTCCGTTGTGGAGAAATCCACACCTTCTTTTTGGAAGGAATACGGAATGGTGCTCACCGATTTCAGGATACTTTTCTTCTTTCTTTCGTATTAACCAAAATAGAGACGGGGACGACGGAAGTTAATACAAAAAAACCTCTACGCTTTGCCAGAAGCGACTTTAAGGGAACACCTGCAGCACGTGCATAATTAGAAAATCCAAGAAACGCACGTAAAGAAGGTAACGGCCCTAGCTTTGCCTTACAATTTTTTAAAATGGAGTTGATAAAAAAATGAGTGATAAAACTATGAACCTTAAATTAAATCTTATATGTCAGGTCAACAAGCTAATGAACCGCACTAATTCCCACTCAATAGAAACACGACATCGATACGAAGATGCAACAGAACGTTTTTGTGGTTTCATTGCTGAAGAATTTCGTCTCCAAAAGTTCAAAAATGTTAAACCAAAACACTTTGAGTCATACGTAGCAAAAATGGTTACAGATGGCTATTCAGGAAAAACAATTACCACAGATTTATCTGGGATTCGATTTTTCCATGAATTGAGTGAATCACGCTTTATACTTCCTACAAATTCCGAACTGAAGAAATCAGGAGTTAATATCCCTCCGGTAGAAGTTGGCATAGTGGATCGCGCCTGGACAGATATAGAAATCGAAAAAGCTAAAGCTATTTCATCCGCAATGGGTCGACTAGATGTAACGGCCGGTATCGATTTGTCACGTAATTTTGGACTTAGAATCAATGAATTATCTTCTCTAAGAGTTTCACAATTAAAAAATGCCCTCATTAGTGATGAGCTCATTGTCAAAGGAAAAGGCGGCGTTGTGCGTATTATTTTAGTTCGAACTGCTCACCAAGTTAAAAGCCTCAATGCTGCAATAAATTATGCCATAGGATCCGGACGGGATAGATATAGTGACAGAGTACTAGCGAGCTCTGAAAAAGGTGGAGTTCGCCACAAGAAAGAAAGCCTTCAGAACTGGATTTCTAATCATCGAAAAAAGTTTGAAGAGGACTTTCGACAGAAGTATTCTGCAAACTATGAGAGTCAAAAAGCATACTGTGAAAGCCAAGGTTTCAAGCTAAACTGTGAAAACATCAGTTGGCATGGCCTCAGACACGCATATGCTCAGGAACGATACGAAGAACTATGCGCTGAATGTTTAAGCAAAGGCCTAAGTCACGAAAATGCAGCGTATCAGGCTAGAAAAGAGGTTTCCCATGAACTAGGCCATTACCGTGATTCAATTACAAACGTTTATTTGAGATAAACTATTGAGGATGTGAAGCAATGAAAAACGAACAAACAATACCCTGGTACGAGGTAGACACACTAGTCCTTGAAGAACTCAACCAGCTCCAAGTTAAACACATCGGAAGAATACTGGAAATTATTGGCCGTTATATGCTCCTTAGTACAGAAATGTTGTTCGAGCTATATATACAAGACTATAAAGAAAAACTAGGTCTGTCCTTTTTGAAAAAAGCTGTTCGTGAAAAATTGGTTATTGAATATAAATATGATTTGGGTCAATCTAGTGAACAGGATGTTTATTTTTATGCACTAAAAACTAGTGCTTACCATGTCTTGGATCGCGCAGCTCTACCTTATATAAAAATTCCATATCTTTCTGCATATGAAGAGAAAAAACGCATAATCACAGCTAATCAATACTTTCTTAATCGGGGTTATGTTCCAGATTTAAAATTTCCAATTCCTTTGTCTAGGACTTTAAAATTCTTTTATGCTCTTAATCCCAAAGCAGAAAGACAAAAAATAGTAGGATATTTTCCTTCTATAGTCTCTCAGTTTGCCATTGAGAGATTTTTTAGGAAGTTCGAGACTAAAGAAGGATCGCTCGATAATATTACTTTCGAAAAAATCACAAATAAATTAATCCCTTTTGGCCAATACACAAAAGCTACACATCCGAAAAATGCATGGATTAAATCAAATTTAGGTTCTTAACAGCCTGTCACTCTCGACGATCTGAAGTTCGAGATGTTATAACACTTTCCTACAAGAGCTAGAAATGCATTATAACAAGGCTTGTCTACTTGTTGGTAGAGTGACACCTAATTGTTAATTCTAACGCCTGAAATACCCCTTCCTGCCTATCTCTTGAAATATATCTTAGACTCTATAGGTACAGGCGTTGTAAATTTGGTCATTTACACTTTCAAGAATAATCTCCAAAGCTTTTTTCCGCGTATTTATAAATTATCAATCTCTGACGCAGTCTCTGGTATTGTCCTCGGTTTTCGACGTTCGAACTTCATTTTCAACACATCGAACCCCGTTTTCCGTATCGATCAGCAAGGGTCTGAACGATACGCATTGCATTCTCTCTGCTAATCAGAAGCCATAGTCTGAGGCTAGTTAGGCTCATGTCCATCATAGGGGTAAAGTCTAACACCTTAATCATCACAAACATGGAATTATCGCGCATAGATTAATCACTTAACTCGATTTACTGTAAAAGAACTTGTGTGTAGACTCTTGAAAAGTTTTTTTAATAAAGCTAAGCAAGCTTATAACGCAGTTACCTACGGGTCTGCCGTCATGTTGCTACGCAAAACTCCGCCAGACCCCAACTATCAGACAAAGAAGAAAGCAGTATCAAGAATCATTCGGGAAAAGCCTGTCCACCACAATAAAGAACGGGCGTTCCGCCAAGAGAGCCGCCACACCCTGTAAGGGTGATATGGCGGTATGCCCCTTTAGAAGACCCGTAAAAGATATACCCTCTGCACCGGCAGCAGCCTCTAAATAAGATTTCGTATTGATTGATTCTAAATATGCGAGAGAAAGACTATAGGATGATTGAGCATAGCGACCACGACCAGTATTGGCATCTAAAATACCCTCTTCCTTTAACTTAGTTAAAAGAAGCTTAAGTGTACGATAAGCCAAGCCTAGACGTGCAGCCCAGGCCTTCTGAGACCCTGTAACAACCCCGCAAGATAGAAGATCAGTAATAATATCTTCGCGAACCTCCGACAAATGATCCCGGATTCTACGATCACGTCTTTTCGGTAAGTGATAATAGCCCTTAATACGTGCAGAAAGTCCCGTAAGGGCTTCTATAGCATAAGGTGAAGCATGATGTTCTCCCTTTAAAACAGAACGGTATATCTTTTCAACTTGAAAATCCGGTAATGGAACTTCAAGGGCTTGGTTCCAATTAAATAGTTTTGTTTTGATTTCACTAGTGGGAATACCTGCATCCCATAAGCACAAACCAAGTCCATAACACCACTCATCACGATTTCCTTTAAAATCGTTTGATCTATTTGGACCAACGGCTAACGACTCCTGAATACGTTGCCCGCCAGGAGTGCTTAAAATCGTGCCAATATAAATAACCTTACGAAGATAATCTTCAGGCTTCTTAAGAGGTTTATTTGCCTCATACCACGTTTCAAGTTCCGCCCAAGACGTAGAACTGGAAAAATCTTGATAAACTATATTATTAATGTTAGGCCGCCGCACCCAACGTTCAGCACCAACGGCATGAGGATCGGCCCCAAGCACATTGGCCATCAATTTATGAATACGATAAATTCTATCTTGTAAAATCTCATTCTTACAACGCAAAGGTTCTGGAAACAGATTAAACGCCTGATAATGACCTTTCGTTGCAGTAGCAATAATAAGTTCAGGTAACGGTAAATTAGCCTTGTGATAAAGATCCAAAATATCCTCAACGGTTGTATCTTCAGGAGTATCAAAGTCGACCACGAAACCCAAGACATGACGGATATATCTTCTCTTTCTCCGACGGCCAAAGAAGGTGGCCAATGTTATGTAAGTATTATCTTTACTCAGCAGATCCGAAAGAGTCCAGGAAATTATAGCGTTGCTCTTTTCATCAGCAGTAAAAACAATACCAAGATCTTTATGTAAATTCCTAATTTCACATGTACTCGATTCTGGTAAAACAGCACCAAAAACTTCAGCTAACAAAACACTATCCCCTTCCAAGAAAAATTAAGGATTTAAACGCAGAACACGTTTAAACCCTTAAACCTCCAGAAAAAAATAGCTTAATAACAGGAAAGTAAGTCCTCTTAGACTTGTCAAAAATATATACCTGATGGTATAATCAGGACATACCTGAGAGATTACTCAGCTAATTTTCTCCGCAAGTCCGTTCAAAGCTTTTGCGGATGTTTTTTGAAAAAGGTCCTTTTGGCGAAGGGCTTTTTTCTTTTTTTATTTAATTTTATAATAAAATTTTTAAATCAAAAGCTTGGCTAATGCCAAGCTTTGTTTATGCCTCAATCCACTCCATGATATCTAATCATAGAGTTTTTTCAGGAAGAAACCTTGCATTAGATGCAGAGCCCAGCATGCTTACAGAGTAGCCGAGGCCTTTTTTTAATTATAAATAATAGATGAAAATAATGTAATATTAATTAGCAATATCCATTTTTACTATGTTAATGGATATTGCTCCTATAGACTACCATTGTTCTATTTCCTTCGTCAAATAATTGTTAGACCGTTATATGGTTAGACCGTATAACAATATAACACACTGCTATAATTCCATACATTCATTGTACAATATATTGTATATGTAGTAAATGAGATATATAATCTATTTTGAGGAGGTGTAGAAATTGGAGAAGAAGATGAGTCCTTTAGATCTTGAAGATGTTATGAAAATTAGCGAGATTGCTAAAAAGGTTAAGGTAAATAGCAATACTGTCACTCGTTGGTGTAATAAAGGTTATTTCCCCAATGCTTTTAGGGTGGGTAGTTCATGGCGCATTCCTCGGACTGATGTTGAAAATTATATCCTTCACATTACTGAAAAGGAAAAGAAGGAGGCAAAAGGATGGCCGGGTTAAACATATTTAGAAATAAGAAAGAACGTAATTCTTTTAAACTAAAACCAAAATGCCGAGTCATTGCTCCTCTTTCACAAAAAGGTGGTGCCACCAAATCTACTAGTTGTGTCAATATAGCTTCCGTTTTATGTGAGATGGGCTATAGAGTGTTAGTAATTGATTTAGATCAACAAGGTCATTCTACTATGGGTCTAGGTGGGGACAATCTAGAATTGGAATTTACAATGGCTAATGTCCTTGATTACGAAAAAGTCGTCGAGGACTTTGATCCAATACCTATTGGAAAAGCACTCGTCAAAACTATATTCGATTCTAAGGCAGGAGGTAGCCTTTGGCTTATTGGGGCTAATATTACATGTGAAGAGTTTAGCGCAGCACACTATAATAAGCCAAATAAAAAGTTACTTCTTAGTGAAGAATTGAACAAAATTAAAGATAAGTTTGACTTTATAATCATAGACTCTCCCCCTGGACTGGATTTCTGGAACTGGTCCGCAATATTCGCCCTTGACTACATAATCGTGCCTTTGGAACCTGGCCACGGAGAGATGCGAAGCTATAATGACTTTATGGAAACACTAGTACAGATTAAAGAAGTTAATCCTAAGCTAAAGCATCTCGGTACATTTTTAACTAAATCGAATCCTCAAACAAATATCTATAAAGATTTTAAACAGAACTTTAACACTAATACTCCAGGAATCTTATTTGGATCTGAAATACCCACGGACACAAAAATTAAAGAGTCTCTTGGATTTGGAATACCAGTACCCCTTTATGCGCCGAATTCCAGAAGTGCTAAGGCGTATCGGGCTCTTACGGAGGAGGTGTTGAGAAGGTGCCAATTGATAGAAGCAAACGGTTAAAGAATATGTTCGCGGCTCCTAAGTCAGCAAATTCTTCTTCCGGCGATCCAGTAGCAGCACAGTCAGAGGCTCCTCCAATGGAAGATGAAATAAAAGCCCATGCGATTCCCATCGATCTAATTGATGAGAAAACGGATGATATGTTTAAAGCTGAAGAACAGAATATCATTCAAACAATACCCGATTTGGATAATCCACTTGCTATTGAAAATGTGACTAAGCCCAAGGCCAAAGGCAAAGCTAAACCAAAGAATGACGTAATTAAAAAAGAAAAGGATGTTGAAGCATCTATATTCAAGGGGCCAAAAGTTTATATTGGATGTCGAGTATCAAATGAAATGAAAGATGCACTTGATGAAATGGCTAAGGATTTTGCGTACTTAGCCAGAAAAGAATATGGTCTTAAAATCAAAGATGATTCTTCCTCTATCCAACGTGCCTTTCTCATACTTGGAATGAGTTGTTTCACGGAAAAGGTTAGACATAAGACGCTTCAAGAATATGATAAAGAATCCCCAATGCAAGATGAAGTTTCACAACAACTTCTCGCATTAATGAGAATTCACAAGGTACAAATTGATGATATCGATTTCTAGAACCTCGAAATGAATTCGTTCAAGCTAACGGTAACCTATTGGTTCATTCCAACTGGGTCACAGCTTTGGTCATATTTTCTGTGGTCAAATGGTGAGATCGGGAAAGTAACTACCTTATCTTTTAACGATGGGGATATACATATCGGTGCGGGAGAGCATTTTCCTGTACCGATATATTTATTTGCTATCGTATTTTGAACACAGGCACAGATAGAGAATTCTAGATATTTATCTTGTTATACGGGATAACAGTTATCTCGTTAGATCGTATAACTGTTATCTCGTTAGATCGTATAACAGTTATCTCGTTAGATCGTATAACTGTT
>NZ_SPQR01000021.1 GCF_004766055.1 Desulfosporosinus sp. Sb-LF
TATGCAGTACGTAAAGGCCGCATAAAGAATTGCTACCCGCTTTTTAGACGGGTAGCAATTCGGCAAACTTCGTTCTATTTTTTCATTGTCCTATTGACGGGGTGCACACCATATTGCCTCTGCCAACGCATCATCACTTACTACCATAAACGGTGTGTTCCACTCAACCTTTATATCTAACCCCTCACCCTTTCGTTCGTTTACCATAATTTTGTGGCGATAGCTAGAACCCTTGGTACATAAAGGCTCTGGCTGTTTTCGGGGGTGTCTCCACTCTTCGAAAACCTCCAGGAAAAGTACTTGTTTCCGCACTAACATTAAATGTGACCCCCTTTCTGGCAGCCTGGTAGAAAGCGGAGCAAGCCATAACTTTACTTCCTTTACCATTGCTTGCGGAAGAATCACTAAAGGCTACACCAACCGGAGTACCATCTAAGGCTAGTACCTCTTTTAGCTGTTTAGCGTACTCTTGCAAAATCATAATAAGCATTCCCCCTGTTATGAGTTTTCTGGATGAGTTAAGAAGCAAAACTGGGCATTAATCTCGGGTGCTCACATTGTCAAGACGGCTCTGAAGCGAACTTTGGCGTTCATCATCTTTTCATAGGCTTCTGCTACTTGTTCGAGTGGGAATGTTTCAATCATTGGATGGACCTCAGTAAGTAAGCTGAAATTGATGGTATCTTTCCTAGCATCTGGGCCGCTAGCTACCCAGCCTTGGACGCTGCGTCTTCCATTCAGCAATTGTCCCCCAAAAACTTGAATAGGTCCTTCCACGCCCGCTACAATAACTAATTTGCCATCAAACCCTAGCCCATTGATCAGCTGAGAAATGGCTTTATTGTCAGGGGCCGTCGCGAGAATAACACGTGCACCACCAAGTTTTTGGAGTTCTTGAGCCACATCTGTACTCTGTGTATCAATAAACACCTGCGCCCCTAACTTCAAAGCTAATTCCTTTTTGTCCGTTCCACGCGAAAGAGCAATCGTTTTATAACCCATCCTTTTGGCATACTGAATCGCTAGATGTCCTAGACCTCCAACCCCTTGAATAGCTACCACATCTCCAGGACGGGCACCTGAATTGCGTAGTGCATCAAAGGTTGTCACCCCTGCGCACAGCAATGGGGCTCCTTCTAAGTCGTTTAGTTCATCTGGTATAAGAACTAGCTCTTCAGCTTCGGTGACCATGTAATCAGCAAAACCACCATCATAGGTTATCCCTGCTGGCCAGCGCATCACTGTTCGTGATGTTGTGGAGTTAGTCAAAGTTCATCGTGTTAGCGTTCACCGATTTATTCAGCGCTTTCTGAGCTGCGTTTTGGGCATTTGCCGCTGAGGTCGCGCTATCCAGCGAATCACCATAGTCTTTGGCGGCTTGGCCGCTGTTAAAGATTGATGCATAGTTATTGGCCCAATCCGCATTAATCACGCCAAAATCTAGGCTCATTACATTAAAGAGCATCAATAATGCTCTAGCTTTCGAGAATATTTTGCAACGTATATGTGCATTCTAAGAGCAGATTACAATTAGGAGGAATAATACAAGATGAGTCTACGGAAATCTATAACTGTTATTACTTTTCTAAGTCTTTTGCTCTTAATAGGGTGTAGTAAGAATCAACCTGCTCCATCACCCCCTCAGACTCCTCAAGTGACTACGCAAACGGCACCTACTACAAATCCACCAGCAGCCACTACACCTACTACAAACCCGCCAGTTACTACAACCCAGGTAAGCGACGCAGCTTTATATACAACAAATTGTGCAGGATGTCACGGCGTTACCGGAGCTGGAGGGAGTGCTGGACCTGCTATAAATACTGATGAGTGGAAGAATAACTCTTCAAAGGTTCAAGCTATCATCCTTAAGGGACAAGGTAAAATGCCTGCTTTTGCTGGCAAACTCACTGACACCCAGATAAAAGCAATTGGAGATTTTGTCGCGTCCCTAAAAAAATAATGTGTCTTCAGAAGACCCTCTATGATAGATACTGATCTAACATAGGGGGTCTTTTAGTCCCCGTCTTTCTCATTAATTTTATCAATATCACCTTCCCTATTATCCGGTGGTTATTACTGTTTTTAGCCCTAGATAATCATTTTTGATTGTAACGTCCACGAAATTTAAACTTTCAACGCTGCGCTCGCCTCCATCAATCGCCCCTAACCCAGAGAGCTCACGCATTTCGTTGATCGTCAATGATCCAGTCGGGGCTAAGTATTGCACTATGGCGACCTTGGTCTTATCTGAGGTGTACTGTAGTTTACTGGAAACAAAGACCAGAGGATACACCTTTAGTAAGGACTATCAATGAAGTAATACCAAGAAGTGTACCATTCTTTCAGTTTTACAAACACTCACAATTTCATGAACATATATTATTGCTAGCCAAATAACACGTGCTTAAGCTTCACCCATTACGCTGCTGTTTCCTCCACTACTTTTTTCTTTTGTGAAGCTTTTCCCCCATGTAACAAATGATATAAAAAGGCACATGCAACCGTTACAATCGCCATACCCATATATACACCCCTGTAACCAGTAAAAGGGATAAATAATCCTAATACAAATGGTCCAACTCCAACCCCTACGTCAACAAATATAAAAAAAGTAGAATTTGATAGTCCCAATCGGTGCTGTGGAGTCACTTTAACGGCAATTGCTTGGCCACAAGATTGTACAACTCCTAAGCCAAAACCAAGAAAAGCTCCAGCAGCTAGTAAGGTAATCCCCTGACGGGCTTGACTAAGGAATATCATTCCGATCATGAAGATAATAAAGGCTGGATACATGATTATATTTTCACCTTTGGAATCAAATAATCGACCAGTAACCGGTCTTGTAATTAAGATGACAACAGCGTATACGATGAAAAAGAAACTGGCTGCGTCCATCAAATGAATTTCTTTGGCATATGGTGTGAGGAAAGAGATGAGACTTGAATAGCAAAAGTAAATAATTGCACAAACGATAGAAATTGGAATGGCCTTTGATTCAAAGAAATTACTCCATTTGAATCCTTTCATCTCCTCTAATTGCTCATTCGTCAATTTAATTTCAGGAACAGATAAAAAGAAGGCGTTCACAAGAGTTAATACCGCAGAAATTGTGCAAGCCACAAAAATCAACCTGAAGCTCCCATATTGGATAATAAACATTCCAAGGAAGGGACCGATAGCCGTTGCAAGCGTAATGCTCAGCATGTAATAGCCAATACCTTCTCCTCTTCTGCTCTTAGGAATAATATTCGTCACAATTGTCCCTATTGCGGTAGCGGCAATACCATATGCAACGCCATGAAGAAAGCGAATAATAAACAGGAGGCAAATATTATTTAAACCGAAATAGAATAACGTCATAACCAAACTTAAAATTGTTCCCGAAATGAGCATCCTTTTTCTGCCCACTCGTTCAATCCATCTCCCGCAAAACAAACGTGCAACAAGCGCCCCAATTACAAAAATGCTGGCTGCAAGACCCGCTTCACTGGGTGAGGAATCGAAAGTATCCATCGCATATGCGGTCATAATTACAATTAATAAATAGTAGTTCATCATAAGAAAAAAGTTCGTGAAAGTACCTATTAAGAAATCTTTCGTCCATAATTGGATTTTATTCATCTATCCGACCGCCTTTTAATATTCGTATAGTTACAAATACAATCATACATTTGAGCGGAATTTCCAAAGCGCGGGATAAGCCTACTGACAACCCACGCACTGCAGAACAACATCGCCACCGTTTTAAGCAGGGAAAACGATAAGGTCCTCACCGACATTGACAACCGGTTGGAGAAACTGCAAACGGAGCTTTTGAAGCTGGCCAGCTCCAAGGCCGACTACGAAGATGTCGCCGATGAGATTTACCGCCTGCGCGAACATCCCACCGCCATTACCGAATACGACGAGCATCTGGTCCGGCGGCTGATTGAAAAGGTCACTGTCTACAAGAGTAAATTCGCTGTGGAATTTAAGTCCGGTGTGACGGTGAATGTGAAGGATGACGATAAAACGAGCAAGGCACTTTACGAGTTTGAAACGTAGGGTGCCTTGTTTGTTTTTTCGGGTTTTATCTAATGAGAACCGACACTTAGTATTCATTACTATGGGGCCTCCCCAAGCGACAGGTTCACCCTGTCACCCCAATAGAGCTACATTTCCATATAGTCATATTACGCACATGACACATCGCGCAGGAGTTCCTTCAAAGAGAGAATCCCCTCTCTTCATCTGCAACTTGGACGCCAAACAATTTATTGCAGACTACTCCGAGATAATATCTCTGCGTGAAAAGAAGACCAGGCCCAAACCTACCAACACAGCAGCCATCAGCAGCATCGTAAAAATGGAGGGAAAGGATACTGCGAGACCGGGGTAAACCCACGAAAACGGCGAGAGAGCGAAAACATTGTTGCCAATCACCTTAATCTCCCATAAAAACTCCATCAATATCAACGCGCCGAACACTCCCCAACTGACCGGCGCAGCGGCACGGGGCGCAAAGCCGTATAGAAACGCCGTGACCGAAGCAATTAGCCATACCACCGGCAGCCGTGCGATGCAGGAAGCAAAATCTCCGATGCAAAAGCCAAACAGTGCGATAGCCGCCGCACTGCCGATAAAGGCGATCAATAGATGACCTGCTGCATACCGTACGCGTGAAGCCGCACTGGATAATACCAATTCAGTGCGGGTCATTGATTCTTCTTCCCGGATGCGCAAAATGGCCATGATCGCGTAGGCGGTCAAAACCTGCGTCAAGATATAGGCCAGTATCGCGAGGAATGCGCGTCCAGGTCCGCCTAAAATAGCTGATAATCCAGGTAAGAAGGCCGTGCCTTCAAGCATTGTGTTGATCTTGGGCACGAGCGAAGCGATAATCAAGCCCATCACAACGTATGCCGCCACCCAAACGAAAAGCATATCCCTTTGCTGTCGCCAAGCGAGTGCTAAAGGGCTTTTGAAGCTTTTGCGCGCATAAACTCTGCCGCCACGTTCCCTGAGATAACTTCCGCCCATATCTCGACGGTCGTCTAGACGATAGGCGATGGCCGTCAGCAGGGCGATGGCCGGTATTGCAAACGCGAATAACCAGAAATTCTCTCCTGCGAAGGGGCGCGCGTATGCGCACCAGCCGAACGGCGTCCACAGCATCAAACTCATGTTTCCAGCAACATTGGCGAGGATCTGACACACAAAGAAAAAAGTAAGCGCTCCAAACGAAAGCCCACGAGCCAAGCGCGCATTCGGCGCAACCTGTGCCGCAATTGCTGCCATTGCAGCAAAGCTGCAGCTACAAAGCGCCGATGCTAGCCCTGCCACCCATGAACCCACTGCCGGAAAACCAGCCGCTATAAATCCCAGGCCCATCGCCAAACCGCCCAGCGAATTCGCGCAAAATACTTTTATCAATACGGCCGTCAGCGATGCTTTTGGTCCCACAGCGCCAGCGCGAAGAAGCTCTAGCCTACCTTGATCTTCGTCCTTGCGCGTGTTATTGATGATGAGTACGATGCTGAGGATCGACGTAATGATTACGGTAGAAAGCCGTATGCGCCAAATTGTTGCGCCCGCAATTGAGCTTGCGACAATGGAACCCAGCAGCAAGTTTCCTTGATTTTCCCTGATGTAGGTGCTTAACTGATCCGGCGTTTGTAAGATTGCCATATTGGATGCCGCCGCAGCATAGGCAAACAGAAACGGCAGCAAGATGAGTAAGGATGTCATCACCTTGTTATTCCGAAGGTAGATTTTTAGCAAGTTTCCGGTCGCTGTGTAGTCGTTTTGTTTCATTGCACTTCACCCCCCTTGGCATAATAGTGCAAAAAGAGATCCTCCAACTCAGGCGGGGCGCAATGCAATGAAACAATTTTATATTCTGTCAACTTCTTTAACGACGCATTGAGGGCTGCGGAATTGACGCTAAAGCTCGCCATATTTCCTTCGCAACGAAGGCCGTATACGCCTGGAAGCTGTATCCCTGTGACAGGCCGCGTACATTCCACATGTACGACCAGTCGTGAAAACTGCTGCAATTCGAGCAGACTGCCTGATTCCACAATCCGCCCCTCTTTGATAATGGTTACGCGGTCACAGAGTTTTTCAACCTCAGTCAAAATATGGCTGGATAAGAACACTGTTTTCCCCCGCGTCGCCATTTCCCGCACATAATCCTGAAACACCGATTCCATCAGTGGGTCAAGACCGGATGTCGGTTCGTCGAAAATATACAGCTCAACATCCGACACAAGCGCCGCAATTAACGCAACTTTTTGCCGATTGCCTTTGGAATAAGTGCGGCATTTTTTACTCGGATCAAACTGGAAACGCTCGATCAGTTCCGCGCGCCGTTTGGAATCCGGCTTACCGCGCATACGAGAAAGCAGATCGATAACCTCGCCGCCACTTAGATCGGGCCACGGATTGATTTCACTTGGTATATAAGCTAGTCGTTTATGCAGCTCCACACAGTCCTTGAAAGGATCGCCATCCAACAGTTTTACCTCACCGCCGTCCTTTTTCAGCATACCGAGCAGAATGCGGATTGTCGTGGATTTTCCCGCGCCGTTCATGCCGATGAATCCGTGGACTTCGCCTTGCTTCACGGATAGATCGATACCACAAAGCGCCTGTGTTTTTCCGTAGGATTTGGTCAGACCGATTATTTCGATGACTGCCATTGTAATTCCTCCTACCTATAAAAGCTCGTTCGAAAAAGTTGGATGTAGCGTTCGAGATCGCTTAAATACCGCTTGTATTCACCGTAGTAATCAGCGGTTGATTTGTCAGGATTCGCTTCGCCTTGCGCATAGCTTTCTATCGTGCAGAGTATGACGCTGATTGCCGTGTCCACATCGATATCCTCACGGAATAGGGTGCGGTCGATGTCATAGAACAGTTTAGGATATACGTCATTAGTCTGCTTATCTCGCTGTTCCAGGATGCTGCTTTTGATGTCAGCGCTATCGAGAAATGATACGTGTGCGATAAAATTAAAAACCATTGGGTGTTTTTGCATTAAGTCCATCTTGAGCAACGTGATTTGTCTCAAGCGTTCCAAAATATCTCTCTCATCCAAGTTGACTAAATCGTAAAATTCCGCCATAACAACGCATTAAATATTTCTTCATCGAACTCTTCAAGTAGTGAATCCCGGCTGTTTATTATTTCAGAGATTTCGTCAATCCTTCCGCTTCATATATTGCACCGACTCGCTGTTCTACTGTTCTTTACCGAATGAAATTTGTGAATGTAATTTCTTCTCTTTCTGGGAAAGCAATGCCTGCTTTTATTCCAGCTTCTTTGCATTTTAAGAAGAATGCCATATTTCTGCCTAAGGTACGCATAATCTGAAGCCCTTCTATATCCTTTTTCACATCTTCAGGCGTGGCACCGTGAACCATATTCCAATATTGCGATGAGATAATAGGCATTTGCGCTATGGTGAAATACTTGTTTAGCTGGTCAAAGGTTGCAGTTGTTCCGGCTCTTCTGGCTGATACGACAGCAGCTGCTGGTTTCAAATTAAAAGGCTGCTTACTTGAACGTGAACCTGCATAAAATGCACGATCCATAAAAGAAGTTATTGCCCCACTGGCAGCTGCAAAGTGTACCGGAGAACCAAATATATAGCCATCAAAATTTCCTGCTATTTCAAGAAATTCATTGACTTTGTCATCAAATACACAATGACCTAGCTGGAAACATCTTTTACAGGCAGTACATCCAGCCAATGGCTTTGTTCCAATTTGAAATATTTCCGTATCTATTCCTTCATGATTTAAAGTTTCTGCCACTTCGTTTAATGCTGTATAGGTACATCCTTTTTCATGTGGACTTCCATTTACTAATAATACTTTCATAGTTTTCTCCTTCAATCTTAGATTTGAGTATTTTATAGCATAACTTGTTCTATATATACCCTATCACTTAGTCATTCCGAGTATACTCCCCTGTTCCATTCTTAAATTGGTTCTACTACAGATAAATGGATGCTGCTTGGCATGTTTACAATTAGCTATATTCTACTTGTAAGATTTTGTATAAATTGCCACGCAGTCCTCAAGGGTCAGCATCACTCTGTTTACCAGAAACTGGGCACCCATTGTGGCTTTTGCATTTTTATCAACGCAGTAATGAAGTCCATCGGCTCCTTGGCATCCTCCATGCCCATGATCTTTGCCATAATATTATAATCATAATCTTGAGAGTTTACTCTCAGTCAAGTGTTTTTTCTTGATTTGGCTAAAAAATTCTTAGAATATTACTGGAGGACAAGATGTTTTATACCGTAAATGATGTTGCTAAACGAACAAAACTTTCAGTTCATACGATCCGTTACTATGCGAAAGAAGGGCTTGTCAATCAAAGATATAAAAGCTTTTTCCGACTTCCCCGCGGTGGCTACGCTATGGACTCGATGTCCTTTCGTCACATGTAGAGATACTAGAAACCAAAATATATAAAAACGCACAGGTTAAGCAAGACAGCCACCCCGGCGGAGTTCGCCCCGATATGTCATCGAGCAGTTTACGGAGGCGAGTTGGTGGGAAGGGGCTTGGGCTACAGCATTTATTGTTCACGTCGTTCCATTGTTAGCATGTACTGTATAATATCTCATTATAGGTTTTGATTTGGACCTTCTTTCTACCTCAACAAAACCAGCCCTTTCAAAAACAGAAGGGATACCCGTCCACTCAAAGGCATCTGGAACTTGTTCTCCATATGGTACGACTGGATACCCTTCAATTATCTTAACCTTGTTAATCTCGCAGTATTTAATAACCCCTTTTAGAAGTTCAAAAGATATGCCTTTTCTTCTAAGGGATTTAGCTATAAAAAAACAAGTCACAGACCAAACTTGTTCATTATCAATTCTTTTTAGGACTCGTGAATTTTCGAGTCTTAAATAATCTTCTCTTGGCGCAACTGCACACCAACCAATGGGTTCGTTATCTTTATATGCTAAAACCCCTGTTTTCATATTCTGTTCAACCAGTGTTCTCATGGCACTTCTATTTCCCTCCCCCTTTTGACGCTCGAAGTCTAATCTCTTTAAACGCCATGACATGCACCAACACCCACCACATGCTCCTCTTTCCCCAAATAGATTCTCAAAATCATCCCACCTAGGAAGATCTAATTCGTAAATCTTTAAGTTCAACTCTTTGTTAGCATAGATTTGCATAATAATCCTCTTCTCTAGATACGCACCGTTTGGAAGTCAGCAAACACCCTCACTACCTTAGTGTGTGTCTATGAATCTTTGTAATTCATCGTGCCAGGCATCAGGCTCAAATGTACCTATTCCTGTAGTCTCTCCAAACAAAAGGTCAATGATATAGCGTGGCTTTTTACCGCCGATGAACATTGCCTTTATACAGGAAACACAATAAACGACTACATTGTCACAAGGCATTTCGTTCGAGCGTTTTTTCATCTGTTTCTTGACCTGCTCTATAGGCAATACGCCGTAAAAACTATCCCCGCAACAGACCGCTTTTGTACGAGTATTCTTCGGTTCAGTTATATTAATATTCATCCTCTCAAGGAGTTTTCTAATTGCAGAATGAACCCTTTCCTCGGTACGTGTTGGGCAGGCATCATGTATGGACATTTCCATACCGTTATAGTCAGGGAACGGAAATGTTTTGCTTTCGGCTAATATTTCCCAGAGTGATACTGTAGATATCCCCTCATACAGCTCTCCATAGCGCCTGTCACAGCCTGCGCAGGTATTAATTACTTGCGTGCCTTTTTCGAGGTTAGGCTCATGTCTACAACAAATTAGGTGTTCATTAATAACATATAAATCCTCATTTAAAAACTCTAATATTTTTTTGGCAAGCTCACGCTTATAGATCATCAGCGCACAACCTGGCGCATAGACTTGTTTCATTTAATAATTCCTCCAGATTAGTTCTTTCTCAAAGACATTATAAATGAAATGCAACCGAAAATCTTCTGAATTTCAGTACCCCCCAATATCACTTCGCCCCTGTTTCCTTGATATCACCCCGTCAGCTTCTAGTGAGGGGTGTAAATGTGGGAGGTGAAAGAAATTGAGTTGATACGATATCCTTTAAGACAGTAGAAATAATCCACAGTTCGTTTGAAAATATCATTCCTACCCAAATTAAAAAGCACCTGCCTTCAGCAGAAGCCCTTTAGTTCAGAAATAGATATTTCCTAAAAAGGTACGACCCAAAAAATCGAAGGGATCGTGGAATTCTTAGGCTTTATACTTTTTGCGCAATACGTTGCTGAATATCTAATAAAATATTAATGATCACGAACTTACAATTTAATTACTTCTGTTGGAGTCATACCAGCAGAATAATCGTTATAATATACAACTTCAGGAACAAGTCTAAAATAAACAAAAGGCTTCATCATACCTTTTTCAACCATTTCCTTGAATTCAGGATGTCTTTCAAAAAGTATTTTATTATATGCTTCAATCTCATCTTCATTCGGAGTAGCAGTCGTTCCGTCAATTGTTACAAACTTGGGCATCGCATGAGCAGAAAAACTGATTTTATTATTTGCTTTTAAATTAGCTGCTTTAATCGAATTGCAATCAGTAGCAAATAATACATTATCTCCAACGACTGCATATTCCATTGTAGATGCCCTCGGTTTATCATTGCTACAAGTTGCTAAACAACAAACCGAATTTTCTCTTAAAAATTGAAGTACCTTTTCCATATGTATTACCTCCAATAATATTACTTTAGGAAAAGTATATTATTTTTAATTTGAAGTTGTCAACAAAGTACATCTACAGCAAATACCAAAGATATTGGCAACATTTACAAATATATAGGGTTAATAAATAGACAAATATTATGAGCAGCTTATTATTAGCTTTCTCTCCCGCTTAAATAATGGCAAACTAAACATTTCTTTACCTCCGTAATAATGCATAAATAACTCCTCAAGGTTCTGCGGCTTAATATCAAGATTGGTGACTTCATATTTATCTAGAGTATGTATTAGCGGCATTATATTGTCCTTAACCGACACAGTTACTTTTTTCCCCAGGCTATCTTTTACATCAAAGTCCTCTTTAGCAAAGTTCGCAGCCATTTCTTCTGATAAAAAGGTGATAATATAAGCTTTATGTTTTGAATGTGAAAGTGTTTTCATATCCTCAACAGCAACCAAATAGCCATCCTTGATAATAGCTGTGCGGTCACAGGTTCGTTCAATCTCGTCAAAAATATGTGATGACATAAAGATTGTTTTACCTTTTTTTTCGATAAAATTAGCTCAAGGAATTTATTTTGCATTAGAGGCCTTGGCAAAGAATAATATTACGGGTTTCATTTAGAGTTTATGCTCTGAACGGAACCCGTTAGTTTTATGGAAATGAGTATATCTTTATTAATTGTGAATAACGCGAAGGAAAAGGCGGGAATATATAACATGACAGAACAGGCCATCTTATTCAAAAACGATTTAAAAGCGAACCCGTAAAGCGGTGACTCTATCGAGTAATAGGCAGTCATTGGGAGAGGGGTACTCGATAATATCAAAGTCAATTGAAAGCTTGCAAACAAAACGTCCCCTTGGCCCTTGGCTCTTGCGGGTACAAACAATGAAGGAGGAAATTAATTTGTCAGAACCAGAAAAACTTGAACGAGGACTTGAAGCGAGACATATTGAAATGATTGCGCTCGGGGGCACCATCGGTGTTGGCTTATTTATGGGGTCAGCGACTTCGATTAAGTGGGCTGGGCCCTCCGTTCTCTTGGCTTACGCCATTGCCGGTACTTTCCTCTTCTTCATCATGCGTTCAATGGGAGAAATGCTTTATCTCGATCCAACCACCGGTTCTTTTGTTACCTTTGCCCACAAGTATATTAGTCCCTTAGCCGGTTTTATTACTGCCTGGGGTTACTGGTTTGCATGGGTAACCATTGGTATGGCCGAAGTTACGGCCATCGGGATGTACATGAAATTCTGGTTTCCCGGCCTGCCGCAATGGATTCCAGGGGTGTTCTTGATTATCATAATTGCAGCGGCCAACTTAGCATCAGTCAGGCTTTACGGTGAGTTTGAATTTTGGTTTTCACTTACTAAAGTCGTGACCATTGTAGCGATGATCTTCATTGGAGCTGCCCTAATCTTTTTCGGATTGGGCAACAACGGTCAAGCTATTGGCCTTTCAAACCTCTATAGCCATGGTGGATTTTTCCCTGGCGGTTTAAAAGGATTTCTCTTCGCCATACCACTTGTCGTGGCTGCCTACCAGGGAGTAGAGATGATCGGCATTACGGCAGGTGAAGCAAAAGACCCGCAAAAAACCCTAACTAAAGCCATCGGAAATATTATCTATCGTATCTTGATCTTCTACATTGGTGCTATCTTTATCATTGTAACCCTTTTCCCCTGGGATGAGCTCGGAACTCTAGGCAGTCCGTTTGTTTCAACGTTTGCCAGAATAGGGATCGCTTCTGCTGCAGGAATTATCAATTTCGTTGTCATTACGGCAGCTATGTCCGGCTGTAACAGCGCAATCTATAGCTCTGGAAGAATGCTATACTCGCTAGCTGTTGATGGACAGGCCCCTAAATCGTTGGCTAAAGTTTCTAAAAATGGAGTCCCTGCCAACAGTCTCCTAATGACCATTGGAGCTCTAATTATTGGAGTAATCTTAAATTACTTTGCTCCAGAAAAACTCTTCGTTTATATTTACAGTGCCAGTATTCTTCCTGCTATGATGCCTTGGTTCGTTTTGCTCATTAGTCAGCCCAAATTCAGAAAAGCAAACGCCTCCGCAATGAGTGATCACCCCTTCAAGATGCCCTTCTCCCCTTATAGCAACTATTTAACGATTGCTTTCTTATTAGCAGTGCTCATCGGCATGTGGATTAACCCGGATACCCGGGTATCTCTGATCGTTGGTATAGTATTTATTGCTATTGCCATCGCGAGCTACTTTATATTCAAGATTGGAAAGATTCAAGAGAGCAATTAAGCGAGTCACTATTAACCATCATATATAATGTGGGTAGCCAACTTCGGGGGGATTTACACTAGGAGGGCTGACGTTTGGGTAAGAGTACAGTCTTTGATTTAATCGGACCCGTGATGGTGGGACCGTCAAGTTCACACACGGCCGGAGCAGTACGTCTTGGCGCTATGGCCTTAAAAATATTAGGAACTGAACCGATTGAGGTAGAGATTACTTTACATGGTTCCTTTGCTGAAACAGGAAAAGGGCACGGTACTAATTTCGCCCTAGTTGCTGGACTTCTTGGTATGCGTACAGATGATGAACGAATTCCTCAAGCAATTCAGCTTGCAGAGGAAAAGGGAATTAATATCTATTTTAAGACTGAGAACTTAGGAGAGGTGCATCCCAACACGGTAAAGTTCCGATTAACCGGACGGGATGGGAAAGTTGTCGAAGTGATCGGATCATCGATTGGCGGTGGAAGAATTGTGGTGAATCGGATCAATGAATTTCAGGTTGAGGTCATGGGAGATTATAATACGTTGGTCATCTTACATCAGGATTTACCTGGAGTTGTGGGCCAAGTCACTTCCCTTTTAGCCACTGCTCAAATTAATATTGCACAAATGCGTGTTTCACGAGAAAAGAAAGGCTCTCAGGCCTTGACGATTGTCGAGACGGATCAGGCAATTGAACCTGCAGCCTTAGCTTTAATGTTTAAGCTTCCAGCTGTTTATCAAGCCATGGCGATTGACCCACTAGGGTAAGGAGGAACATTCATGCGTGCTTATCAAGATTATGTTCAGCTTGCAGAAAAAAGAGGATTGAAAATTGGAGAAATTATTCTGGCCGAGCAAGCAGAAGAGTCTGAGAAACCAGAGGCCGAATTACGGGAACGTATGCGTTTAAACTTGAATGTCATGCGAGAAGCTGTGGACTCAGGATTAAGTGGGGAGCGTAAATCGCACTCAGGGCTTATCGGGGGCGATGCAGCTAAGGTTCAGGCCCGTTGGAAGAGTGGAGAGAGCCTTACTGGAGAACGGATTAGTGGTGCAATTGCCCGGGCCTTGGCTGTTGCTGAAGTCAATGCCACCATGGGGAAAATTGTGGCAGCTCCCACGGCGGGTTCCTGTGGGGTTTTACCGGCTGTGTTGCTCACGGTGGAGGAGGCTCTGAATTGTTCTGAAGACGATTTGGTGACCGCACTCTTCACTACCGCAGGGATTGGAATGGTTATTGCCGATCGGGCTAATGTTTCAGGTGCAGAGGGCGGGTGTCAGGCTGAAATTGGTTCAGCGGCAGGGATGGCAGCGGCTGCAGCGGTTGAGCTTGCCGGTGGAACACCAGGCCAGACTAGTGATGCAGCCGCGATTGCCCTTAAGTCCTTGTTAGGGTTGGTTTGCGACCCCATTGCGGGGCTGGTAGAAGTTCCATGTGTGAAGCGCAATGCTACGGCAGCAACGATCGCTCTTGCTGCAGCTGAGATGGCTCTCGCTGGCGTGGAGAGTAAGGTTCCCCTTGACGAAGTGATTGATGCTATGAATGAAATCGGTAAACAGATGCCTTGTAGCCTACGAGAAACGGCTCAAGGAGGTTTAGCAGTGACGCCAACAGGGCGTAGAATCAAAGCTGATTTCCTATGATATCCAGTCAAGAAAAATTGATTCTTAGAATTATCATCAATTAAGGTCGACTATCTCAATGAGAACAACAAGGAACGTAGGACTCAACTTGCACTATATCCCAATTTCAAACGGAGACGTAACTACTTTTACACTATGCTGACTGATATTATTTCATTAAATCCTTCACTTTGACCTCAGGATGATGATATCTGGTGTAAACAGTTGTCTTTCGTCCATACTGTAAAGCCTCTTTAGGGCACCATTGTATACAAGCCAAACATTGCTCACAGTGATTATGCCATATTAATTTCTCGTTTTGGATATCAATATTTTGAGCCGGACAAATGTTAACGCAGAGACCGCAGTGATTACAGCGCTCATCTACCCAGAATTTATCATCCATCTTATGAACCATCGGGAACGCAAGTTTATATAAACCGGTAAAGACTATTCTTTGCCACAGTGGGCCCTTCTCAACCGGCATTTTAGCCCTTCTACGAATTTTCTCAGCAATAGTGGATAGCTTTATCTCAGCTTTCTGAAAGCACTTATTCTGTTCATCCAGGGAACCGGGACCTCCCCAGGGGATATAATTAGAAGGCATTACGATAGACCATCCGCAAGATAATGCAAAGTCCTTAGATTTCATTTCCTTGTTCAACTGTACCAATGTATTAGATACTTGACCAGCATTATTAGCAATGGCAAAGACATACTCAGCTGACATTGCTTTAAAATCATCCAAGAATTTTAATACCCGGCAGGGTACGCCCCATATATGTACCGGAAAAATCAAACCTATCACAGGTGAATTAATCTTGTGCATCTTAACATTCCAGTCCACAATAGATATGAGTTCAGTATTGCCTAGTTCCCGTGCCAGAACACGGGCGGCCCATAATGAGTTGCCGGTACCTGTATAGTAGAAAATGGTGGTTTTGGTTGTTTGACTAGTATTTAAATGCAACTCATCCTCATCGTATATAGTCTTCATAATATACTCCTTCCAGATTGTTTTTTGTTCTAATCTTAATAATAAAACACACTTGTCATTAATAATTAATTTTAATCAAAAATGTGGGTAGGATGATTTAAGCTCATGAAGCAAGTGGAGGCTGGAGCGAGCACTAACCCAGCGGCATAGGTAAATCAATTCATTAAGATCAGGTCTCGTGAAAATGCGAGACCTGCTATTTTATTGTCAACCTAGTTGCAAATCCACTTGCGCATACGGGTGCGTTAGTTCAACAACACTCTGTAAATAAAAAGACCTTGTTCAAAAGATTTAAGCTCAACATAGAATAATTGCCCAAAAATTTCTTCTTCATCTTCGTTAATTGAATAACAAGATACTGAATAATACTAAAATTCTTTGCACCAGTATCTCAATTGACTCTCTTGACGCAGTAAATTTTAAATGTTTATTTTTCTCCCTACGTCCACCTAGAGTTTCCCATGTACTTCTATACGTATGTCTTACGAATATCCACTTCCCATTAAATCTTGTCATAATAACAGTAAATTGAAGTCTACTATTTCATTCCAATTATCCTACTTAACTGCTTCAAATCATTATTAAGAATTAGTGGAAGTCTGGTTACAAGCTATAAATGGAATTTTGAATGTTTAATTGGGTCTTTAGCGAAGTCAAGTTGCCCAACTTTTGTTCTGGAAAGAAGAAAGTATTTGCACTAGGTCTTGAAATTATATTACGTCGTATAAATAAAGTTATTAGTAACACACTATCTACAGAAAAAGGTTAAAAGGTTGTGTTTTTATGCTGTCTACATTATTTTACCCATCGTATATACTAATAGCTTTTGTAGTTGTATATCTAACCATCCCCCCAAAAGATTTAAAGAAATATTTTATTTATGGTATGCTTTTGGGAGGAGTTGGTGATGTAGTAGTAGTTGGTTTATTTCAGAATGTACTACATATTATCTGGTTCAAAAATACTGGCATTTTTAATTTTTTAGGAGAAAATTTACTTTCCCCTCCCAGTTGGATGTTAACAGTTATGATCTTTCTTCGTTTTTTACCATTACGAAAGTTATTTCAATACGCTTATGTTTTAGGATTTGCGGTTTTCAGTGTTGGATATGGTTATTTAGTTCATAATGTAGGCTTATTTGATTTTAAGCCCTGGTATTATCCATTCTTTGCTTATCTTACTTTTTTGATCTGGTGGTCAACTATTACTTGGGTATTCGTTAAAACAAGCTCTCTTATGACAAACCATATTTAAAGTAACAATAAAAAAGACACGATTTCTATAGGTGTAGCTTAATTGGTTCGCTAAACTCCCATTTAGAGAACCTATGATCTTCTCGCAAATTTACATTATCAATCTATCCGTAACAATTGACTTGGAAATTAACTTCCAGTTATCCTACAACTGCCCTCCCATTAATATTTCTACAATGAGAGGGCAGCTTTTTTAGCTCGTTAGTAGACTAAATAAGAACAATGTGAAGCTGATAATTAGAAGCCCTCGGATATGCGACTGCAATCCGAGGAGCTTCTTTGTATCAGGCTTTTGGATAATCTAATGTAAAATATGCGGCAAAACTAAACTTCCGGCTATCACGATGATTAAAGCAACAATTATAATCTTGCCAACTAAACTGCCGAAGTTGACAGTATATCCCATGCCAAATCGCTTTTCTACAAAAATTGATGGGTCGTCTTTATTGTAGTAAATTAAACCGAGTATCCAATGGTTGTCGTCTTCGGCAACCACTTTCGAATTAATACCTTTACTGCCACCCAACCGGCTTCCGCCTTGCCCAACTTTTACAACAAGATAAGCAATCGCCGCAAAAATTACAACCAAGAGGACGATCGGGGCTGCAATCGTAACGCTGACACCTACAAGCCCCAACGTAGAAAGCTGGATTATGCTAAAAAGGATCATAACCGCAAGTCCCATTAAAAAGAGGAACTTACTCATAATTGCTTTAAAGGCACGGTCTTTTTTTAACCCTTCCTCGATGTCTCCCCCACCGCTCTGGTTTTTTGCTTTCAGAATTGCATAGTAAATTACGAAGAATATAAGCGCCATTAGAACTTGCGTTAAAGGCATCATCAACAGGTTGCTTATTGATTTTGTAGCGTATCTGTCGACTTGGCCTGCAATATTATAGTGCATTCGAATTTGGGCAGGTAACGACGGATAACGAATGATGCCCACGGAAATCGAACATACAATAATGGCGAGATAACTTAAAAACCACAACGGGTTTATAGGCTTCTTCTCATTGATATCGACTGTAAGTGCAGCTGCTACGGTTTGAGTTGTCTCCCAATTGCTGGTTTGCTTATACTTACCAACTTCGAAGTAACATTTAAGGTATATGCCCGTAGTAATTGCAAGGTAAGCAAATATTAACACTGTCTGGATCCATACGCTGGTATTTAGACTAAACCAAAACTGGGTTAGCAAACTGCCTACGCCAAGCACAATACCGCAAATAAGCGAAACCATAAAATAACGATGGCGTAGGTTGCTTAAAAATTGTGTGTGGTATTCACTTTCGGGTATTGATACGCCAAACGCTGTGTTTTTGCGTGAGAAAAATGGTACCAGGCATGATGCAAACACAACCAAAATCCAAGTTAATAACATCGTGCCTGAAAACATAAGATTACCGATGCTCATCATTGTCCCCTCCAATCATATCTTGTTCCCAAATAACATCCATGAGTTCATCAAATTGTGTTCTAGTGATATTCCTTGCACGTATTTCGATAACAATTGGCAGAAGAGCATTTGCAAACTCTGTCAAATCCTCTTTGCCCGCCTTGGTTGGTTTACTAATAATTGCACCTTGATTACGATGAATGATGATATATCCCTCGTCTTTGAGTAGATTATAGGCCTTGTTGACTGTATGCAAATTAATACCTAAATCACTCCCAAGCTGCCTCACAGATGGCAAACGGTCACCTTCTTTTAGCTTTCCCGACAAAATGCTGCTTATAATAGCTGTTTTAAGCTGCTTATAAATCGGTACTGAACTGTGCATATCAATTTGAATAAACAAGTTTTCATCTCCAATCATAAGCACAAGTTTGTGTTTTACGTGTAATATGTGTTATATATAAAGTATAACATTATAGGTCCAAAATACAATAGCATTTTTTTTTAGAATGGTTGAATTTTATCCAAAATTAGATTCAAAAAACTCAAGCCCAAAAAGAGCTTGAGTTTTTCAGTTTCGATATCCATACACCAGTAACAATTGGTTTGGAAATTAACTGCCATCCAACACGGAGGGACGGCAGTTACGCTGAAGGGTTTTAGAATTATGTGCAACCACATACGTTGATACTTTATCAGTGTCCGAATTAAATACTAAAATCCAAAGCGAATTTAGACCCTTAGCGAGCCCCGGAAACGGTGGTTGTCAAGATAGTTGTCGCATTTGACCAAAATTTCTTGCTCACTGAATGTATTAATCACGACGAATGGAAGGTACCGGACGCTCGGCGCTTGCCAGAAGTAACTTTTGTGATCTGCGGATCAAAAAGTCCCTTCGGTCCTTCAGCTTCTCCACATGCGTTGTTGTCCCTGTGATCCTCAGCGAGCATATCCTCAGCCTAGCGGCTTCGGTATCCCTCGTGGGACACGGACAACCAAATCATTACTTCGCTCAAAAGCCTATGACGCAGTTGGTTTAGACTCTTTTTTATCTTCAACCTGAGATTTCTCAGGATTAAGCCATACTTCATTGATCAAGGACCAGTCCCTTGTTTGACCTGTCCAACGTTCCGGATGACGAGACTTCGCAGCCTCATAGAGCAGGTGTCGTTTCTTAAGTATTTCTTCACCCTGGCCGCTGTGACGCTGGTGTGGGGTAAGAAATTTGATCCCACTATGGTGATGGTTGTAGTTGTACCAATGGACGAATTTTTTGACCCATGTTCTGGCTTCATTAATAGTAGCAAATCCTCCAATTGGGTAGCTTGGACGGTATTTGCAGGTTCGGAAAATGGACTCCGAAAAAGGATTGTCATTGCTAACCCTGGGGCGACTCCTTGAAGGCGTAATACCTAATTGATAGAGCGTTTCTAGCATTGCCGAGCCTTTCATAGGGCTTCCATTATCTGAATGGAGGACTAAAGGACCTTCTTGTCTGGTTATACCCTGAGCCATGACAGCCCGCCGAATGAGTTGACTGGCATGTTCTGCGGACTCTTCGATCCAGACTTCCCATCCGACAATGTCTCGGCTAAAGATGTCCAGAATCAGGTATAAATAGAAGTAGAGTCCTCTAGCAAGGCCAGGCAGATATGTAATATCCCACGACCATACTCGATTGGGTTCGGTAGCACAATGTGAGGATTTAGGCTTACTGGAGGGCGCCTTGCAACGACCACGATAATTCTGTTCGCCCGCTTCGTGCATGACTCGATAGAAGGTTGATTCAGAGGCAATGTAGATTCCTTGATCCGCAAGAATCGGGACAATCTGACTGGGTGGCAAACTTTGAAATTCAGGTTGGTTAACTATCTCCAAAATCTCCTTGCATTCTGCATCCGTGAGCTTATTAGCCGGTTCAGGACGCTTAGCCAAGGGTCGCTGATCGGCTTCAGGGGCTCCATCCTTACACCAACGTTGCCACGACTTGACCTGCTCAACATACAACCCTTTCTTACGACAGTATTCGGCCAGTTCGATCTCACTGAGAGGGGACGTCTCAACCACAATGAGAAACTTGTCGCGTGTGCTCCACTGCTCACTTTGCTGCTCACCAGCAGGTGCAGCAAATCCCTTTCCCCGTATCTCTTTCCGCCACAACTTCAAAGTCCCCTCTGGGACACCGGTCTCCTGCTGAATTGAACTTAGAGACTGGTTGTTCGGCGGTAACATCTTTGCAATGATAGAACTTTTTAACTCTTTGGGATACCTCATGACGTTCTCCCTCCTGTGTTCCTTTTCAAGGATACTGTTCTTTAATCCCTACGACAACTATCGTAACACAGGGGGCCTTCAATTAAGGTTTTCCATACTCGTTAAAGAAACGGGCAGTTAGTTGAAAATGGGATTGATTTTTGGGCACCTGTGGCTGGAGGTGAAATTCATGTATGGTATTGGACCGAAGTTTTGGCTGGAGTTATTCCTCTTGGTAACTATTCTATTATTATTGCTAGTTTCATTTAATGCGGTAATGAGAAAATTACTAAAAGTTGAGAAGAAGAAATTATTTTCTTATAACCATGTTAATGAGAAACATTCAAAAATTGATTGGACGATTAGGATTACATCAATAGTCCTCCTGCTAATCGGCAATTTTGTTAATAACACTAGAGACCCTATGGATGATTCGATTTGGTTTTTTGAACCATGGTCAATAATGATGGTATTTATCGTTACGTCTGAAGTGGCTAGAGTTATTATGGAGTGTAAATATGCAGAAAATCGAAATGCCTACAAATTAACCATCAGTCAATTAGTATTTATTGTTGTTATATTTCTCACATTATATTGGAGTAATTTTTTGGAAATGGTATAAGAACAATGTGAAGTTCCTTGGCTTGGTTACCAAGGGGTAACATTTACTAGAACCAATAACTGTTCCCTTTCCAATAACCCTGGGTCCTTCTAGTATTTCAAACTCTACACCGTCAATCAACTTGTCATAAGTAACATTAGGATAATAGACTAAGGAAACTGCTATCGGAACCCTTTCGTGAGGATTTATAATTCTATGAGGTGTATCCAAAAACGGAACTCCGAGATATTCCGTATATCCAATAACTCGAAAATGTGGTCTATATCCTGGATAGTCTGTAAGAAATATCGGAGTGGTACGGTCGCCTTCTTCTGATGAAAAAAACTCCACTTCCACATACAACTCTGGTTGCATCTGAGCAGAACCTCCAGTCCATATAACTCCACTATAACTAATCCAAAGCAATAATAACTTAAAGTTTGAGATTTTTCTAATGCAGATTAGCTAATTTGGTTTTTGTTTTTAGTGAAGCAAACTTTTGTTTGCGGGAGACCTTGACACCAAATAGGTTTGGCTCTCCTCTTCATAGTCAAATGAAATCTCTTTTAAGTCACCTGAGAAAAAGAAATAAAACATAACCAATAGGTTACTTAATATTAAAGAGAAAATAGAATACTTAAATGCACTAAAAAATCTGTTTATGGCTAACCTGAATCCTATATTATTACCTTGTTGGTCAACGACCTTTAAATCTAAAACCATATCACCAATGGTACGGCTCAAAATAGTATGGAGAATGGGAAAATAAACCAGTGGAATGAAAATAGCAATTATTTTGGTAGGATAAGACACTGAATTCGCAAGTAGTAATATTATTATAAATATAGTTGTAAAATCAACTACAAGTGACCCAAGTCGGTATACCCTAGACGGTTGTTCCATAACAAAGTCTCCTTCAATATCAATGCGATAAATCTATTATACATTTTATTATTTCAGATATACCTCATATTATGGGGAAGTTCTACTTTTCAAGGTCCATTCCCATTTCTGCTAGTTCCTAAATAGTGACCACCTAATTATTTACTAATGCCGTCCAACACTGAGGTGGGGCTGCATCGTTTTATTGAAGGGTTTAAGAATAATTAGCAGTTTAAGAACAAATCCGACTGATATGTTAAAGTTGATGAACATACTCAAACAATTGGTTTTTCAAAAAGGATACATGAAGCATTTGTCGTTACATCTTTACTGTCATAGATTTATTTATTTCATTTTTTACCGGTAAAAATATCAAAGGTCGCGTGGTCCCAAAGATGATCATGCCTAGCCTTTGAATAATATACGGGCCGGACTTTTCTTATGATATAATGATCTTTAATATTATTTAAATGGAGTGAATTACAGTATGAAAAAAGTGGTCGCTTTTATGGGAAGTCCAAGAAAAAATGGCAACACGGCAGCCCTTGTTCAAGAAGTTATTCAGGGTGCACAAGATGCTGGTGCCGAAACAACTATATTTAACCTTTATGATATGAACATCAAACCCTGCCAAGGCTGCTTAGTTTGTCGTAAGACCGGACACTGCGTCATGCAAGACGATTTTCAGAACATGTTTCAACATATTGTTGATGCCGATGTTGTGGTTTTCGGCTCGCCCATATATCTTTGGCAGATTACAGCTCAAATGAAACTGTTATGGGATAGACTCTGCGGCTTGTTCGATGAAAACCACAAGCCTAGGTATGCTGCTAAAAGCCTGATTATGGTATATTCTCAAGGAAATCCAAACACACAGGCTTTTCAGACATCCTTTCAAATCAATGAAGCTATGCTTAAGATGTTTGGCTTAAATGTAGTTAATACCATTTTACAAACGGGCGGCAGAGACCCCAACACCGCAGCTAATAATAAAGAACTTTTATTAAAAGCTTATGAAGCAGGAAAAGCAATCTAGCCGACCTGCAATAGTACGCTTCGCGAAGTAACCGGCCGACGGGACTGGGATCAACCCCAAATTTCGGGTCCGTAGGGTTTTCTTAATGGCATCTCTTGGAACCAAGCAGAGCATTTCCACCAGTGCCCTATCACTGATGTATATGCTCTTTGTGTTGAAACGTGTGTACAAACATGGCTCGATTTCCCTTGTCGCTTCGAATACCTGGCCAGTAGATGACAACTCGCAAGGCGCATATACGATAAATAAAAGCTCAGGCGTTGCCTGAGCTTTTATAATGAAAAGATTCCCCAATGCCCGGAGAGCTCTGTTTACCTCTAGAAAACATATTGTGTAAACAGTTATTTGTAAGGATTTACTTGACATTGTAAGAATAATGGGACGTAGATTGAACGCTATCCAAGAAACATTTCGTCCATTCGTTTACTATCATAATCTAGAATCCATTCATTGAGTTCTTGATACAATGGCATCAATGTATTTTTATCATGAGAGACAATATCAAGCCCTCTATCGTCGTACAGGTGAAGCATAACATGGCTTTCAACATCAAATAGATATACGGATGAGACAAATAGCGTTCAAACCTCCTAAATCTGCTAAATTGGAATATGAGATTCATTCAAACTCCTGCTCCAGTTGGTAGTGCTGTTGATATTGTAAAAAATATTAGCGAGTGTAACAATTTGCATTTACATAAAAGTTAGCTGAATTTTTGTAACAACGTTTCAGTCTGTCCCATATATTAAATATATAAGAATGGAAGGGGGGACTTAAATGTTTGACCTTAAAAAGTTCTATCCAAATAATATGTTTAGAAATGATCTTCTGTTTGATTACAGTAATTGTGTATGTCAAAAAATAAAAAAGACAGATTTGGGTACTCGAATTAGAATTTATTATTTGGGTGGCCAAGTTGATATGATTTATGAAGGTGTTAGCAAAGGTTGTATTGAAGGTATAACGATATTCAATTCACCAATTATTATTGACTGTAATAAAGTAGTTGGATTCTCTATCCTTCCTCCAGAAACACTAGAATGTGTTGACATTATACTCCAGCCGGGTCAATATATAGATGTTCCTACGACTTCTCCCACTATTTCTGTCATAAAATTTACTGCAAGAACTTTATATGTTCTTCTGGGATGTAAAATAAGTGCATTTGTTGCAGGGGAAGAATTAGCGAGTGCTTCTGGGATAACAACGATTGCCAAAGAATACACACTTAATTTGAACGGATCATTTCCATCTTCTGAAGTGACCCTAAAGAATACCAGTAACTGTATCTTGTGTATTGCAGATATAGAAGCATCTTAAATAATTAAAATTTCCCGTATATTCCATTCAACACATGGTTTTGGGTATAAATGGAAGATGATAAAGTCAATTTACCATGGGTAATTTGTCTTTACTTTTTGCGTTTTTTGCGATTATCAATAGCTATTTTAAGTCTTGTATATGCAACACCAGTGAAATAGCCTATTATCCCCATCAAAATTACAAATAACCAATATGAAAAATCGAAAATGGGCTTTTCTGTTTCAATTGCTTAAGTCTGGTAGCAATGGATAACCCAACTGCTTTTTCAAGATGTTTTGATTTCCTGAAAGTAATAACAGAAAACGTAATAAATGTTAAACAAATAATCAAAGGATAAAGAAAGTCCAGTTTATTTATCATCCTAGAAAAAATGTGGCTCTGACACAGCAAGTGGTTGAAAATTTATTATTTTTTAGCAGAACATATAATGCCCTGCTGAGTTGAGTTTTTATCTACTGATTCGTAATTATTATTTCTTAATTTGTATCTTAATTTCAGGATAGTCGGAAGATTTCTGTTTAAGCAAATTACTATCTATGTTTTTAAGGTATTTATCAAAAAAAGCAGTAATGTATGAGTTTGTAACCTGTAAACCACGCTCTCCGTTAATGGCTCCGAAAACTCCCGTGTATTTCAATATAGGAGAAAAAAAGATAGCATTATCTAAAAAGTTAAAATGTGATGCTTTTGATACCTCTAATAAGTATCCGTCGTTTTTTAAGCCATTAAAGTCTTCTCGAATTTTATGATATTCCTGTAAATCAATAGTGTTTTTCTGATGTTCACTCAAGATAAACATGAAAGGTTTTTCAGGAACTTTCTCGACACCGTATAAATAACCATCGATATCAATACCAGCCTTAATACGGTTATCAACCAAACACGCATTAGCAGAAGCATCACCACCAAATGAGTGACCAAAAGCACCTAGATGTGCCATATCAATATGCCCTGTCCACATACTCCCTTGCTTTGCATTAATTTCACCTAATTTATTAAACACAAAACTCATATCTTCAGTCCAAGTCTTAATTAATTTCGCACCAACTTCATTTAATTGCTTATCTGTGGGGTTACTTTCTGGCATCGACCCTTCTGGTGTCCTGTACGCAACGCTTCCATCAGAAAAAACTACATAACGAGAACTGTACGTTGGATTTATTCCAACTACAGTATATCCGCGACTTGCAAGATTTTCTAATAACGCTGTATAGTTGAAGACTATATTACCCATTCCAGGCTCAAAAACTATTACAGGGTAATTCGTTTGCTTGGTGGATAAAGGCATGTCCTGATAAGAATTATTCTTAACTGTTCCAAAGTTCTGCTGTAAATACGACGTTATCCCTGAATCTCTTTCTTGAGCTATTTCCCACTTATTAGGAAAATAGTCTGCTTTCTTAGCATTTTGATTTAAATCTGTAGGATACCAAATCCATATTGACAATTTTCTTTCGTTTCGAGAACCATCAACCCAATCATATCCAATTCTGCCTACTGCAAATGACCCTGTTGGTTTAGGCAATACTACAGTTTTGTTTCTTTCAACTACAAAATATCCTAAAAGTAAACTTATAAAAATTAGTCCTATTACAATTAGTGATAAGAGGAGTTTTAGTACACTTTTTCTACAAATCATCTTTAACTCCTTAATATGTTAATGCACATTTTCCTATGAATACGTGACAGTTTAAAGACTCATGAACACATATTTTATTATGATCCATTTCTTCCCATTATCCTACTGATGGTCACCAGTATAAGAATGATGTGTAGTATGCTTTTACTAAAAATTAACCTTTGGTAGGAATCTTAAATATCAATATAATAAGAACAATTATATCAAATATGATTGTCCTACATACTATTTTGTGGTCTTCTACCTTAACATAAGATAAATAATTTAATATATTTATACAAAGAGATAATGCTATCAAAAATAATTGTACTATAAGCGGGTTAGAAATATGCTGCATGCTCAAGCTCAACACTATAATCCATACAATATCTAAAATTATTTGCTTGATATCCTCTATCTCCTTTACCAAATATGTATGGGTTATATTTGCCGTTATTAAACAACCAAGTTTGCTGAATGATAAAATAAGCACATGCAATAAATATAACTGCGATATAAAAATATTCAGACATAATCTCCCTCACATTTCTTCATATTAAATACAGATACGTTACAACATAAGAAAAATGCGTAGGATTATTTCGACCTTAACCCCTGAACACTATGATAAGAATTGAGTATTAGTTATTGATTTTTATTAGATATATAATTTCTTATTATATTGTAAATAGTGATAAATACCCCAGTAAATATTATAGCTTCTAAAAATGGAATTTCTACAAAAAAATATAAAGCCAAAGTACATAGAATGATAAATATTACAAATGTAATAAGTTCTCTTTTTAAGAATTGCATATAAGCACTCCTTTCCCTAGAGACGTAAACAAATTGATTGATTGTGACGCTTTTTAAGAATAATGTGTAGTTATTACCACCAAGAGCATTTTGTTGACTTGGATTGTGGGTAACAAAGGTTATATTTTAGAGAATAACCATTAAATGTAATTCATTAATATTGATGAAAGGGGAATTTATACTTAAAGAGTAGAATTGTGTTTTAGCGATTCAAAATGAAGGAGTAAAATTCATGGATAGTCAAGCAGTAGAATGTCACGGATTGTCGCGGCTTTTTGGTGCGCGGACGGCGGTTTCAGGGCTTGAATTCAACGTTCCTCGCGGCAGTGTATTCGGATTTCTTGGACCTAATGGAGCTGGAAAAACCACCACTGTCCGAATGATGGTAGGCATGCTTCGGCCGTCAGCGGGCTCCATTCGGGTACTAGGGCTTGATCCAATTTCCCAGGGCGAATTGGTTCGTTCTCGATGTGGAGTTATGTTGGACAATGTAGGCCTTTATGATCGGCTCACTGCTCTTCAAAATCTCAATTTCGCAGCTCGGATTGCACGTCTTACTGAAGATGAGAAGCGACAGCGAGTCGAGGAAGCGTTTCATCGTGTTGATTTATGGGATCGGCGCAACGATCGTGTTTCAGGTTTCAGCAAAGGCATGCGCCAAAAGCTGGGTTTGGCGCGGGCGCTTATCGCTGAGCCTGAAATGCTAATCTTGGACGAACCGACGGCGGGACTAGACCCAGCAAGTATCGTAATGGTGCGAGAATTGCTTGTGACCTTGGCGCAGGAGTCGGGGCATACCATCTTTCTCTGCACACATCTTTTGGCCGAAGCACAACGTATTTGCGATAGTGTGGCTATTATTCAAAATGGGCACCTTGTGGCCATAGGGAATCCGAATAAGCTTGGTAATCAAGGAATCCCTAATTTCCGATTAACGTTATCAGGGTGTGATCCTGATAAAATCGGAAAATTGGTACTGCCGAGAGACGCCCAGTTAAGCCCACTGGGCGGGAATGAATGGCGGGTGGCTGTTGCAGACCCTACAGTCATTGAAACTATTGTTGCAACTTTAGTTGATGCTCATATAGGGGTTAGAGCTGTGATTCCTGAACAAGTTTCGTTAGAAGAAGAATATTTACGCTTGGTTGGAGGAGAATGAAATGAATGATCTGATCACTGTAATATGGAAAGAGATCGCCGAGTTGTACGGTAGTATACGTACTTTGCGGATTTTTGCAATATCAATTTTAGCCACAAGTATTCTACCTGCACTTTCGTTTGCTCATAAAAGTAGTTCACCTGAGGTCGCGAATTTACGGGTAGTTTACGCTATATTCGCAGGTGTAATAGTGGTTGCCCAAACAGCACCTGATCTGGTTTTACACGAACGTATCGGACATACATTGGATTATCTTTTGACTACTCGACTTTCGGACCGTGCAATTTTTGGTGCCAAGGTACTCGTCGCATTTGCAGTTGGTTACTTTGCCGCTTTGTTAGCACTTGTCATACAGCTAGTCGCCGCAGCCTTTCTTGGCGGAACGGGTGGCAATGGTTATTCCTAGCTTCCCCTGTAGGTCGAGTTGTGGCATTTGGCATTACTGCTGAACTCCTTCTGTACGTAGCAGTGATTGGTACATATGTGGCTCTGCGGATTGGTGAGCAGCGGGCAGCGTACATGGCTACTATATTTGCGGTGATACTATTAACGGTGCCCTTTCTAGCTGGCTGGCTTCCTTTTTCGTTTACGATGCAGTGGGTGACTCGAACTGCTATCATATTTGGTGTCTTTGTCATCGTGTTAGGTTTTCTTGGTTTGAGATTGTTCCGTCGCGATATGCTGGTCCTATATCTACAGGAATAGATAATGCAAATCTGAGTATCAGGATCAGGATTTACCCGTTACGGTTTATACTGTTGCAGAAACGACACGCATTACAGCCGACTACATTCGGGGTACATAAAGGGAAGGGGTAAAATACGGCCACATCCCCAAACTTGGGAAGGGATTGGTATTCATAGCAAAGTTAACTGGACCACTACCCTTAATCATAAATGATTCCACTACAGAAGTTTTCATTGACTCGGAACTAAATATAACAGGAACCATAGCTAATCTTGGTGCTCGGTTCATGAGAACTAAAGTAGAATGTGTAAAAGTGTAAAGTCTCTACTAATTAAAAATAACTTTCAACAATTAGAAATAGAAAGTGTACCCTTAATAGGAAAAGGGCACAGGAATATTGTGCCTCAAGCATATATAGTCTCTATATTTACTTGGTATTTCCGCAAAACAAGTCCCTCTTCTTATGATCCCGAAATTACAAACGTGTAATGTAATCTATCTTTCGTACCGTTAAATTCATTGAAATAATGGTAATTCTTACTTTCTACGAATGCCGCCCAAACCGCTTTTCAAAGGTGGGGTGGCATTTTATACTGATGAGTTTAAGAACAATGGGCAACTCACATATCCGGATATATCAAGCACTTAATCTTCTATTTTTGTGTTAAATGATTACTTTGACGTATAGACTCGAATCTTCATTGCGCGGTCGTAAGCCTCATTGCTCCGCGACTACAAGCTGGAGGTCCAGAGGGCATGGCAACCTCGTGTCCGCACCAGCGAACATTTCCAAGCAGCAACTAGAATAGGTTGAGTACCAACGACAGTACTAAGGTCCATTGATGCGCCTGTACGTTCGTAAATATACTCAAGGGCGTCATTCACCTTAAGAGTTGTGCAATTATTAGCTTGCACAAACTTAAGAAGGCCGTTATATATACATCGACGTGGGTTGATGTATGACATAGGAATTCCTGCTAGACATAGCCAGCCTTCTTTTGTTGGTAAAATCCATGGTGCCATGCACGGCACATAAGAACATATTGTTATTATCACAATATGTTCTTATGTGCTGTACCTAGCTCCATATATTTTTTTCGCAAAAACGGAAAGTATGCTTTACATTTGTGCTACCAGGAGGTATGCTGTTTATGGAAAGTGCACTTTCCGTAAATGAAAGGAAGTGATGCCATGAAGAACCGGCTGGAAGAAATCCGTAAACAGCGTGGAATACGGCAAGAAGAACTTGCCGCTGCTTTAGAGGTTTCTCGGCAAACAATAGGCTCTTTAGAAAATGGACGATATAATCCGTCAATCCAATTGGCCTTTAAGATTGCCAGACACTTTGGTATGAGCATTGAAGAAATCTTTCTTTACGAGGAGGAACAAAATTGAAACAGTATAAGGTTGATCGATATTTTTTTTTATCTGTGGTCGGGTTTGCTATTTTTGCTGCGGGATTGGTAATGATAAAGTTATTGCATGAGGTAGATGGTATACTTAGAACGCTTCCGTACCTATGCGTAGGTGTAGGTCTGAGTATTTTCAGCGGTAATTTTGGCACAGTGATAAATAACATAATAATGATGAAAAATCCACAAGCTGCAAAGCAAATGGAAATCCAGCAGAAAGATGAACGCAACCAGTCTATCAGTAATAAGGCAAAGGCGCGAGCTTATGATTTGATGATAATTGTGTATTTCGCTATATTACTTGCCTTTTCACTAATGCATGTCGATATGTATGTGCTCCTTACGCTTGCGGCGGCATATTTATTTTCCCTCATTACCAATTCTTATTATCGCGTCAAGTACCATAAGAAAATGTAAAACTGAATTATACCACCCAAGCCGCTGCTCTTTTTCGGCGGCGATGTCCTCTCCGAAACAATACCTTTTCTCTTAAACTCGTGATGTTGTCTTCGATAGCTTTGGGACGAGGGTACCGTGCTTCGTTCTCGACCAACTACTGAATCATCGACTATAAAAACATGGACTCGATGTGCGGAGTTTCGTTTTTATTCATACGCCAACCGCATTGTGATCAACTTCCGCTAATCCTACGAATGCCGTCCACCTACATAGAGGTTGGACGGCATACTAATACTGGGTTTAAGAATAATGGGCAGTTGTTCTATGTGGTATAATTTTCGAAGTGGCGCATTCGTAGGATATTGTGCAACTATGCCTAAAAAGGGGGCAACATTGATATGAATTACATTTTAAATATCATAATCGCTTTTGTAATAATTACAATGATTATAAAGATTCTTATGAATGTAATAAATCATTTTGGCATAGATTTCGTTGGATTCATTGAAGATATATGGAAGAAATTCCGAAAATAGATTTTTATTTTGATTACCTTCGTTATGTGTTAACACGTTGTTGATTAGATGAGTATGTAGCATCATTCGTATTATGCTTTGTATAGCCTGCAATGCCATCCTCCGATTATCCTACGGATACCGTCCACCTACATAGAGGTTGGACGGTATTTCTACTACAGGGAATAAGAATAATGGGAGTTTAATGAAACAGGCGCGAATGTCTATTATGAGACGTTGGTAAACGCAGTTACACCTTATCACTTTAAATTCCGCGTCTAAGAAATAGAAACGCAGCTTTGGGGAATAATATATTAAATATGTTAAGGGGGCTTTACTTTGCACCACATCAAGAACATACTAAATATTTCTTTTTATGGTAGTGAATTTATATTATAGGTGCATGGATGAAATACATTGAGGTGAAGTAATTGATTAATATGTTAATACGAATTGTATCCGTTTCTATGTTTTTAGTAAGTGCATATAAATGGGGAGACAGGAAGAATTGGAAAAAATACTATCCCACTATGTGTTTTTTTGGTATGGCGGATTTAATTTATGTTACTGTTTTTAATGATAAGCCTTTGTGGGATTTTCCAACTAATTTTTTAGCAAACTCTCTTGATGAACTGCTATTAATATTTGGTTGTTTCTTTCCCACCACATTAGTATTCTTATCCCATTATCCTAAAAAACTATTTAGTCAAATTGCTTACAATAGTATGTGGATAGGAATTTATATATCTTTAGAACTTGTTAACTTAATGTTAGGGACAGTAAAGTATTACAATGGGTGGAATATTTGGTGGTCACTTTTACATAATACTATCCAATTCCCATTAATTGCTCTGCATCATAGGAATCCTATACTTGCATGGACTATAGCACTTATTTATCTTGTGGTTACAATGAAAATATTAAATGTTCCTTTTATTGTAAGTCAATGTATAGTGGCTCGGATGTAAAGACAAAAGAAATCAAAAAGACAATGTACCAGATATTGCCTATCGGTAATGTTCCTTTTGCTAGAGCAAAATATTGAACCATGTGCTAAATATTACCTACCGCCTAATGATGTAGTCCTACGCACTCATTTGTAGTAAAGCGGGGTAATACATATGTGCTGGAGTTTCGTAATTCAAAGCTGAGTGCAATTTCACAAAGTTGTATTTGTGGATAAACTCGGCAATTTGTTTCCTTGCATCCTTGATATGTTCATAATCCTTAAGGTAGACTTCATCATATTTGAGTGTCCTAAACCAGCGTTCTATGGGAATGTTGTCAGCCCATCTGCCTTTACCGTCCATGCTAATTTTACTCTTGTTATTGATGACAAAATCAATATATTCATGGCTTGTAAATTGGCTGCCCTGATCGGAATTTAATATCTCTGGTGTGGCAACAGCATAGGCCATCTTTAAGGCCCGGATAACCATTCGTGTTGATAGCGTGTCATCCAGCTCCCAGCCAACGATGCACTTGCTATGCCAATCAATGATAGCGGTTAAGTAAATGAATCCACGTCTTAGCTTGATGTAGGTAACATCGATCGACCAGGCCTGATTTGCTCGGCTGATGACAGCGTTACGTAGCAGATAAGGGTAGATTCTATGCCCCTTTGCGGGCTTGGATAGGTTTGGTCTCGGATAAATTGCCTCAATGCCCATCTCTTGCATATACTTCCTTGTTTTGAGCCTACCAGTCTTAATGCCTTGTTTTTGCAATGTCTTGGATAGTTGCCTTGAGCCCCAAGATGGGCTTTCGGTGTGGATTGCATCAATTTTATGCTTGACCATTATTTCAAAGTCAGAAGGCTCTTTTGGCGCGTAATACACGCTTGTCCGGTTGACGTCTAAAAACCCTGCAATGGTGGACAAGGGTAGCGGTTTCTCGTTATTTTCAATGTTCTTATGATCCTTGATTTCAGCCTTTTGGGCGTGGAGTAAACCGACTCTTCCAGTCAGGTCCAAGAATTTCTTCAGATTTTTTTTTGAGCCAATCGACTTGCGTAGTCAATTGACCAACTTTTTTATATAAGCTATCGTTTTCCCGCTCCTGATCCTTAACTTTTTCCTGCAACACCTTGTCTTTTTTGTTATCAAATACATTGGCTGCATTAGCCAAAAATTCATTTTTCCAGTTCCGCAGCTGGTTAGGCGCTATTTCATGGGCACTGGCGATTTGGTTTAGTTCCTTTTCGCCTCGCAATACCTCTAAAACTATCTCCGCCTTAAATTCTGCGCTAAATACTCTTTTCTTCATCAATAATAAACCTGCTTTCTTTAGTGGTTTTATTATATCAGGTTCATTATCTTTTCAAGAAATCTTGTCGAGTTTTCCTAGGCCATTATAATGATTATTAAATAGCAAAAGAGATAGTTTGTAAAGGATTACACATCTTTTATTATGTATCGAAGGATAATGACCTGTCCCTTATTTTTAAATATTATGCAGTATTGCGGAATGCACCAAAAAAGAATTGCAGAATACAGTCGAATGGCCAAGTGAGAGTCATTCTTCTTATTAGGCGCAGTATATCCTGAATATGAATAACTTCCCATTATCCTACAAATTGGAACTTATTGTATGCATATTCCGACTTCTAATTTAGACATCCGTCAGATAAAAGTAAAAATTAATCCCCACAGATGAGTTTCCTGTGGGGATCAGTCATTAAAATATGTATTTTAGGGAAGCATAAATTTTCCAAATGGAAAATTTATAGGTATTGCCACACAATTGTATCAATTATTGAGTGTATGTATGGTGGAGGCGAACCGTTCACTTTTGAAACCACAATCAGTAGGGAACAACTTAGGGCCTTATTCCAAGTCCATTCTCAATTTCTTCTGCCCCAAACCATTGTTGGTCATTTGGATGAACCCTGATCGTTTTCGGCGTTCTTAACCATTTTCCCTTTCTGGCAGATTACTTTATGCTAAGCGAAACTGAGTAGATTAGTTTTAATATTGCATTTAGGAAATCCTCAGTGCAGGCCCCTTAACTCTATATCTTCGATAACCTTAAATCGAAGAAAAAACATCTCCTGAATATACTCGTCAATGTCATCTTCAGTTGTTACTGATGAAATATGTTTCCTAGTCTTTTTTTGACCGAGAAGGGCTCTTCTAAAGCCGGATTCTCCTTTACCATTCAAATGAGCGTCATATACTCTATCCCTTAAATCTCCTGTTTTACCAACATAAACACACTCATCATCTTGGTTGGTAAACAGATATACTCCACCCTTCTTCGGGAAATCAAATCTGAAGAACTAAGATGTAGCTAATGCCCATAACTGGAAGTTCCAACAAATCTAGGTTAAAGTATAAAAGTAGGATAATTGGAAGTTCACTTAATGGGAGTTTAGCGAACGTAGAAAAACTCCGGATGAACATCCTGTTATTTGAGGCATGGATTATAATGTTCTGTGAATTCCCGACGCGTCCGAACCGCTTGCATCATCCTCTAGTGTCGGGAATTCGCCGTTATGAGAAGTGGTCAGCTCCTTGAGCGACGACGTGAATATGATAAATTTTCAGAGATTAGACAATAGCCATTTATCTTCTTAATATTTATAATTTATTCTATATCAATGTTCTTTTTACTTAACCTGCTGAGTAACTCTTTAACTAAAAATATTAGCGGCACGACTGTTCCAATTATCATCTGAGGTAATATAAACCAATAAAACGGCATTGACCAATCATTATGAAAATATAGTTTCCATTTTGCTTGGAAAGTTATTTCAGATGTTATTTTCATTACTTGAGATACTAGAAGTGAAAACCAAATTAATGAATTAACAAATGGCATAATAAACTTAAACACCTTACCCACTAATTCGCTATTATAGAAAAAAATCCAAACCCCTATGCTTAATCCGTAAGATAATAGTATCCCTACAAGTAAAAACATTCTTTCAACCCCACTCCTTATTTAGTAAGTCCCCCTAAACACTCCGTAAGGGTTAGCTCTACACATAGTTTGCAATATTAATCTGCAGTTAGACAATGTATAATAATTACTCGCTTACTTCGATTACATTTTTGAGTTTGTAAAAGATTTAAATCCAAATTGTAAAAAAGATAGTTAAAACAATAAATAGAAATGAGTTCAGTTACTCTTAACAAGATTTCAACAACTCTCTTGAAATACCTGCCATAAATACCAAAAAAGTATGTCCTTCTTTCGAGAGCATTCTTTATGTTCTGAAAGAAGGACATATTTGAAGTGCTTCATTTGAACTTCCAGTTATTCTTATTTTCGTACAGCGGCTTCTTGCAAAATGAACTTCACAAAATCCACATTTTGTATATGGTTACCATCGCAGCGAGCATAAATCGAAAATTGCCCCTTTGGTGGTATCCTCTTAAGTGAGCGTTGGGTGCCATTTTGGTACCCTATGAAGTAAGCGAATCCACACATTTTGCCAAGTTAATTCAAAATCACTTCAATTTTCATAAAAATTCACAGTAAATACAATTTTATATTCACTGTGATAACCCTCGCGATTATTAGTGTGATTTGTGAGGAAATTGGTGGTGGGTTGGGCCCCGAAACCCTTGAAAACATCGAATCAAGGGCTAATGTGATTTTCACAAAATTAGCCCTTGATTTTATAGTTATTTATAGTGCAGTTATTAACTTTGCACCTCATAATGGAACCCGTTATAAAGAAAGATAAGGGGTTCAGTTTTGGAGTGGAAAATTCATTTTAGCACCCATTTCAGCAGGAAATTAGCATAAAAATATCATGAATTAAACCACTGGAGACCTTGCAAATAGCGTTCTACAAAACATTCTTCATTGCTTATATTCACCCTCTCCATTACCGTTGAATATTTAATGCTTTGAACAATTTGATGTCGTTACGATTAGTCTTATCGTTCCCAGTAAGCTTGTGCCGGTTATTATTCAGGTTAGATGAAAGTGTCGGAGTTAATCCAAAAGTTATCAGAGGTATGAGGATCAAATGGTTCAGATTCAAGAACCAATAACTCCCAAACAAATCACCTTAGACACAAAAATAGCACTACCTCGAAAGGAGTAGTGCTATTTTTGTACAACGAATAAGTTTAAGGTCATAACGAAATTCCTCTGGTAGATAATGGCTACATTTAATTTACCAAGAACAACTGTAATCATCAAAGAATATTAGCAAATTTCTAGCAACATTTTAGCAGATTTTTAGCATAGTAAATCGCATATTATTAGCAAATTTTTTTCGTATAAATAATTACGATGCGACTTTTTCCTTCAGACAAAGCTTTTTATACACTTTAAAATACACCCATATTGCATTTATTAATAACAAGGCGCTGGTAATAAAGTAATTGTCAAAACCTATGCACTTGAGTAAAGAAAAAGCCCAACCCAAAGGTTGGACATGAATTCCTATTTTTTAGTTTTGTA